>JASFJX010000040.1:0-12364 GCA_050119385.1 Candidatus Thiodiazotropha sp.
ATAAATAACAGTGCCAACTTCTGATTTTCTCGAGAAGCGACCTTGATACCTTGCTCGAGACGGTCTGTGAAAAGACGGCGATTTGGCAATTGTGTCAGAGTGTCATAGTTTGCCTGCCGCCAAATCATGGCATCGGCCTTTTTCCTCTCCGTAATATCGGAGAAGAGCGACACCCTCCTGTGTACCTTACCTTGGGCATCATAGATGGTATTGATAGTCAACCACTCGACGTATTCATCGCCATTCTTGCGCCGGTTCCAGATCTCTCCCCGCCACTCTCCGTTGCTGTTGAGGGTATTCCATAGTTCCTGAAAGAACTCCTCATCATGAGTTCCCGATGCCAGCATTCCGGGATCCTTGCCGATCACTTCTTCCGCATCATATCCGGTCACTTCCGAAAAGGCAGGATTGATGGCGACAATAAGATTCTCTTCATCGGTAATCATCATCGCCTCACTGGTGTTCTGATAGATAGAGGCGGCCAGGCGCAGTGCCTTGCCGGTCTGATTTCGTTCGATCGAAATAGCTGCCAGCTTGACTGCATGCTCGACGGCATAAAGCTCCTGTTCATCAGGTACATGAGGTGTACGGTGATAGACAGCAAATGTGCCCAGAAGTCTTCCGTTGGAACAAAAGACCGGTTCCGACCAGCAGGACCGCAAGCCTGCCACCTCGGCCTTGTCACGAAATTGACGCCAGTAAGGATGGGTCAAAAGATCCTCGGCAATGATCCGCTTTCCTGTAAAGGCGGCGGTTCCGCTGGATGCCACACCATGACCGATCTCCAAACCATGAACATAGAGATCAAAGCTCTCGGGCAGGCTTGGCGCGGCGCCAAACAGTAGACGCTTCCCATCCTCGTCCGCCAGAAGTATGGTACAGAGCATTTCGGGATAATCACGCTCTACTTCTTGAATGATCGTATCGAGTATTTCTTCCAGCGATACTTCGCTTGAAAGCATCTCCAAAACCTGATTGCGCGAACGTTCTCGCCGCTGAGTCTGTATACGCCTATGACGTTCGATCAGCATCTCGGTTAGATTATGATGAAACCGCAGTGCGACAACGACGGTCAACATGGCAAAGAGGACGATCATCACACTCATTGCCAGATTAAATTCATGGGCAGCCTGAAAAAAACGGTATGCCAACGGCACTGTCGCCAACAGAATAAAACCGATAATCGCCGAGCGTTGAGCCGATAACGTGGTCACTGCGCCCGCGGTTGTGCCGGCGATAACAAAGGCTAGAAAAACCTGATGAGGTAAACTTTCGAGCGCAAACAGGAAATAGCTTGCAGCTCCCCAGCCCAGGCCCGCCAACCATGCCCCGGCAAGGCCCCACTTAGCCCAAGTTTCTATGTTGTTTTCATTGGGTTCGATTTGTTTAAAACGCAGCGACAGAAAGAAGCGAGGTAAACTGATTAGACAAACCGCCAGGAGCCAAGTAATCAATCGAGGTCGATCCAATACGGGATAGAGCAGATAGACCAATATGAAACTATTCAAGAGTGAGGTAACAAGCGCGAGGGGCGTATTTTTATAGACCATTCGGATCTGGTCTATACGGACTTGCGCCAATAAAGTGTTACTTCGATTCTGCATTGTTACCAGGATAGTCGTCTAGTGTTAGCAATCCTAAACTGCTTCCCAGCACAACCAGTTCTATTAGAATGAACTTTTCTCCAATCTGGTTTCCACTACCATGTATGGCCTATCGGCATAGGTTTGATATTCTTAAATAGCAGACTAAAAACATACATAAATCAGGCTTTATAAAGAACCCTTACAAAAAGAAATAAATTTGTTTTTTATATCAACAACTTTAATTAACTGAGAACAAACGTTGAATCATTAATAACTTATCTCATTTTGTTATTTTTAAGTTATTACTATTTTTATAGAGTTCGGCTAATCATGTTAAAGTAACTAATGAGTTGTTGCAGTCCTTATCAGAACAAAAGCAACTTGATAATAAAACCTGACAATGCGATATACAGCACACGGCGTATCAATCTCTCGCCATGGCTGATCGTGGTATGCGCCCCGAGCCAACCGCCAATTGAGTTGCCAACCGCAAGCCCAAGCCCCGTCCACCAAAGGAGTTCAAGCTGAGAGGCAAATACAAACAATGCAACGATGGTATAGACCAGTACGACGAACACTTTGTACATATTCACACGCACCAGATCAAGACCGAGCACACGGTGCAATATCGGCATCAGAATGAATCCGACACCGACCTGGATGAATCCGCCCCATACACCGGCGCCAACCATCAATAGATGGCCGATTAACAGATTTTTTGCCTTGGCATCGCCCCCTGAGGGTTTGACCTTGTCGTGACCGGTCACCATCAACAGCATCACCCCAACCATCGCCAGCGCCAGCACACGATCGAACCACTCACCGCCAAGGTGAACACCGATCGACGCGCCGCCGATAGCACCGAGCGATGCGGCAACGGCAAGACTCAAACCAAGTTTAAAATCCGAATAACCGCGCCGACGAAACGTGGTTACCGCCGTGATATTTTGCGCCAGGATAGCGATACGGTTGGTGCCGTTGGCAACCGGGCCGGGGATACCCATAAAGAGCATCACTGGAACCGTCAGCAGCGATCCGCCGCCTGCCATGACATTGAGCCATCCGGCAACGACGCCGACCATTGCGAGAATGAATATTTGCCAGAATTCCAAGTCAGTTACCTATTTTATCTTGAAGTAGCTTTTTACTATTTTCTGGGCTTTGCCCGGGCTGTGGCTACCGCCTGCATAGGATCATCCGGCCAATAGTGCTTGGGATAACGCCCTTTTAACTCTCGCTTCACCTGCGGATAGGTTCTCTCCCAGAACCCTGCCAGGTCATCGGTGATCTGCATAGGTCGTTGCGCCGGTGATAGCAGGTGCAGCATAACAGGCACTTTGCCGTTACAAATTTTGGGTGTATCCGCCAGGCCGAACATCTCCTGCAGTCTGACCGCAAGTACCGGCACAGCCTCCATGGAGTAACGCAGCGGAATTCTCGATCCGCTGGGCACCTGTAGATGGCTGGGGGCCTCGCGCTCCAGCCGTTGCTGTTGCTGCCAATTGAGTCTTGCTTTAAGTATCCCACCCAAATCAAGGCGCTTGAGTTGTTCCTTGCTGCTGATACCGGCCAGCCAAGGTGCCAACCATTCGACGATATGCCCCGCTAACCATCCATCGGACAGATCGGGCCAGTTCGTGTCATTCAGCTGGCTGCCCAGCCAACTGACCCGCAGCTGCCATTGACGGAGCTGTTTATTCCACGGCAGTACTGCCAAGCCCATTTCGGAAAGACCCTCTAGCATGGCACTGACAACCCTATCCGGATCGGCATCGGTTAGCGGACGATGATCCAATATGAGCGCCCCAATCCGCTCTTCTACAAAAGACTTCACCCGCTGCTCCCGCTTGTCCCAGCTAACAGCCGAAACTGTTTCTATATCGATGTCAGGAAGTTGGCGGATCTCCGATTCACTGATCGCAGCCGCCAATCTTACTCGCCCCTGGGTCTTACCGGCATCCAGCTGTGCTATCACCAGAAAAGCCTGTGAAGCCAATGGATCAGCCTCATCCAACAATGCTCCCCGACCGTTTGCCAATCGGAAGCGGCCATGGCCCGTACCTTGCGCAAGCCGATCGGGATAGGCGAGTGCCAGCAGTTGTGCCGCTGACAAGTCTATTTCGTGAGAGAGTGTATCGAGGCGTTGCATGCGCCTGCACCAATCCCTACTGACCCTGTCGACCCTTTTGCATGCATTAACGTCGATCCCTTTTGCCGCTTCATCACGCTCTTTATCACGCCAACATGAGAGCAAGCGTAAACGGGATTCCAGATCCGATCCCGGGTGGGTATCCCGTTGACGTTTCACAATATCCCGTTCAGTCAACAGTGCCGCCAGGTCACAGGCAAGCTGCCGATTCACTTCACCCACACTAATCAGGATATGCGCCAATCGGGGATGGACAGGTAGGCTGATCATGCGTTTTCCCATCCCAGTAAGCAGGCGCCGCTGATCCATGACACCCAGTCGTTGCAACAGATCGCAGGCTTGGTTATAGGCGGCCTGGGGCGGCGGGTCGAGCCAGCGCAGCTCCCCGGGTTCAATAACCCCCCAAGCCGCGAGCTCCAATGCCAGGGGAGCCAGATCTGCCTGCAGGATCTCTGCCGGATGGTGCTCCGGGAGCTGATCCTGATAGTGTTGAGACCACAAGCGATAACAGTTGCCCGGACCGAGACGTCCCGCCCGTCCGGCTCGTTGATCGGCGGCGGCCTTTGATACCGCTACCGTCTCCAGACGTGTCAATCCGATACCCGGCAGAAAACGGGGCAGACGCGACCAGCCACTGTCGATTACCGCACTCACACCTTCGATAGTCAGGCTTGTCTCCGCAATGGAAGTGGTGAGAACGATACGACGCCGCTTTTTCTTGTCCGGCAGCAGCGCCATGTCTTGCTCGGCTTTAGGCAGATCGCCATAGAGTGGTGTTATCAGGGGTGGCCGATCAGCATCCGCGAAGTGTCTCGAGATCAGCCCCCGGACCCGTTGAATTTCTGCCACACCTGGCAGGAAAACCAGAAAGTCCCCCTGCTCCTGATACCAAACTTTGGTGATCGCCTTGGCTACCTGTTCGGCGATTGCCCTTTTCTCCAGCCTCACACCAAGATAGTGATGGGCCACGGGGAACTGTCGGCCTTCGGCGGTGATAACCGGCGCAGCTTCCATCAGATCTGAGATACGGGCTGTATCGAGGGTAGCGGACATTACCAACAGCCGCAGATCCTCCCGCAATCCCTGTTGTGCATCGAGGGCCAATGCGAATGCCAGATCACTATGCAGGTTGCGCTCATGGAACTCATCGAAGATGAGCAGGCCAACTCCCTGAAGTTGCGGATCCTGTTGTAATCGACGGGTCAAAATACCTTCGGTCACCACCTCGATACGGGTATGGGAAGAGACCTTTCGTTCCAGGCGTATGGAATAACCCACCCGTGCACCGACGGTCTCACTCAGCAATTGGGCCATGCGCGCCGCTGCTGCGCGCGCAGCCAGGCGACGAGGCTCAAGCAAGAGAATGGTTTGATCACCCAACCAGGCGGCCTGTAACAGCTGAAGGGGAACCAGGGTAGTCTTACCCGAACCGGGTGGTGCGCACAAAACGGCCCTGCCGGTTGTAGCCAGCGCCTGATCCAATTCAGGGATGATTTGGTGGACCGGATAGCGGATAACGGATTAACCCTGTTGCAGCGATATGGAATCGCTCTCTCTGTCGCAGCGCACATGCATATGGAAATTCAGGTCGTCGGCAAAGTCCTGCGCGACGATCCAGATCTGGTTCAACTCCTCACTCAAGGTGGGTAGGACCGTAAGCGTACTCCGGGTGCGCTTTTCATCGAAAAAGGCGAAGGGCTCATCGAGAAACAGAAACTGGCTTCCCTGTATCACCCGGTTGACCAACTCCTGGGACAGGGCCAGGCGAACCGCCAACATGATCTGACGCTGAGTACCGCTGGAAATCTCATCCAAATCCATGAAATCCCGCTTTTCACTGGAGAATGCACGTACACTCAGATCATCGTCGATCTGTAGATGTTCGTAACGATTCTCGGTAAACAGGGGAAGGGTCTTGCTGACCAGGCCACGCAGCTTGTGGTTGAATCTGTGGGAGACCTCCTTGGTCGCGCCCTGAATCAACTGGTCAGCCACGGCGCAGATCTCTATGCGATGTTGTTTGTCATCGATCTTCTGTTTTAGACCTGTCTTGATCTGTTGCAACTGTTCGAACTTATCCAAACGCTCCTGCTCCTGATCGATAACCGCGTCGAGCTGGCCCAGGCGGCGCCGGTCCAACTCCACCGTCTGGCGCAATTGACTCTCTTCCTGCGCCACACCGTCTCTGACTTCGGCGATGCTGACACTCCAGTCAACCACCCGCTGACTCAAGCGCTCCCGGGCTGCATGATCGACAATCGCAGGTTCCGCCTCGGCTTCATCAGATTGTTCACTCCCTGCCTCTTCTATGCTCTGCGTATCCTTATCGACCCTATCGGGTTCAGCCTCCTCATCGAGTTTATATCGGTTGGCCATACTGGAGAGACTATCCAGGTTACCCAGCGCCTTGGCCAGCCCGGTCGCCGCTTCATCGTATGCCTTGGCGCTCCTCTTCTTGGAGAGACGATATACCCAGAAGATCAAAAACAGCAGTACGCAAGCGCCTGCACCGTAGAGCAGCCAGGGGATCATCGACGCTTGCCAGGCTGACAGGTTGTTGCTGAGCATCTCACTCAATTGTTGCGCATAGGCATGTTCCGGCAACTTCGCCAACAGATACCATGCCCCGGCCCCTATCAGGGTGAAGAGCAGGAATATCGTTGCCAGAAAGCCAGCCCGTCTTGCTGTGCTGAGATCTGCCTCCCGTCTCGGCAGGGCATCTTGGTAGGCAATGGAGGCAGTCTCCAACTGCTCGATAAAATCCATTGAATCTTCCATATGCCGGGTCACTTCATTGTGCTCACCCTGCAACGATGACATCAGGCTATGATCAAGCGCGATCTCATCGATCTGATTCTGCACACTGATCTGCTCCGTTTTGCGCTGCTCAACCTCGTTCTGTGTAGCGTCCTTGTCCTCCCTGCAGGCCTGCTTGGCATATTCCAGGGTCACCAATCCAGCCATGGTCTTTACCGCAAAACTGTGGGGATGAGGTGTTGTGATCTCACGTTGTGCCAGATAGAAGGATTCAACGAACTCCTCAAACTCATAACCGATCAGCGCATAGACCTTGTCTGCAACCTGCTCCACACCCCGGGCAATCGGTTCTTCATTACTGCCTGAGGCAACAAGGGAGAGTCTGGCACTGTGATTACCCGCATCATCGAGAAAGCGATCAAGGCAATAGCGCTTACCGTCCTTCGGGGTAAATTCGAGTTGCACCGAACAGTGAGTCTCTCCCCAGCGTATCACCTTGATCGAATCAGCCACATCAAGAGAAAAGGTTCTGCCAAAAAGTGCAAAGCAGACAGTTTCACCAATCGTGCTCTTGCCCGACTCATTGGGTCCGGAGATAGCAATCAGACCCTGCTCTGGAATATTCGCCAGATTCAGTTCGTTGTACTTCAGGACATTATTCGCCTTGATGGAATTTATGATCATGACCAACCCTCATCCGCGAGTACGCGCAGTTTGTTGATCACCATTTGTACGGCCTTTTCGAATGTCTCCTCATCAAACGTCTCCCCGGAGTTGATGCGGCGCTCTTTTTCTGCTGTGCAGTAATCGAGAAACTCCTGGGCGGACGCCCCCAGAGGCAGATCCCCTGGCTGTGTAGTCTGATCGGACGAAGACATACCAAACTCCCCCTTTTTTCTTTTGTACCGCCTGAACTACTTGTTACAAATAAAAAACTTGATGGCCACCCGCATTGGCAAACCACCGATGAGTTACCATAGGTAACCTCATTCGGTTAGCGTTTAGGATAATCAGCCCAGTATAGGGAGTTCTGATCAGCAGGTCATCACCGAAATAGCTCGCTGGAGAGGAAATAATATCAATGATTTATGCTATTTGTTTTTAAGATATTCAAATCGTGAACCAGGGACGCACAACTAGAATGTCGAATTTTTTTACACAAAAGAGACTCTGCACTATTTATTAACGACACAAACGACCCTATCTCACTGTTTTAAAAGATTAAATAAATGCCTGGCATCCTTTTTGTTTAGGCTAATATAACAGTGTACAATTTTTGATCGGTGGGCTTCTGTGGATAGACGTATCGGCATTGACGCCATACCCTCTGACCCCAAAAGCTATCTCAACGAGCAACAACAGCTGGGATTGATACATCTAAGAGCGTATGGCTGGAGAACCTTTTGCGTGAGGCGACCCTCAGGGGGCGGTACAATCACGATCCTCAGAAACAGGCATAACCAGAAACTGGGCACCCTGAGCAAAAACGGCATGCTCAGACTTGCAGAGCACATAAAGTTGCGCGACTCCAGTCGCGACGAAAGCAACGACATCGAAAAGATGCTTGAATCGATCAATCATCACACGAAAAAAGGCCCGCAGAAATAACCCCTTTAGCCCGAATGTTTCATCCGGGAATGCGATGATCTTGCCGGGATCGCCGTTCAGATGCGGATTTGTCATTGAATTACTAGCCTAAGCTATTGACGATTGAGCAAATACCTCAGCTGGGCGGCGAGAGCGGTACGAGGACGCGTTCAGCGTGAGTCGGTGACACTTTGTGCTTTGCTAATATTCCTGAAATATCTTTTAAAAACTGTTTGTTAATTTCTTTTCCAAGCGACTGGGTGAAATATTCGGGTTACAACACCCAACAGGTGTATTCTATCGCGATGCAATCTGACAAGCCTCAAATCCCACTGATCGTTACCTTCACCGACTTTGGAACCAGCGGCCCTTACCAGGGCCAAATGGCAGCTGTACTTGCCACACAGGCCAGAGAGACACCCCAGGTAACACTGATGACTGATGCACCGATGTTCGATCCTCAGTCCGCGGGACTCTTGTTATCCTGTCTTTGCAAAAACCTGCCACCCCATACACTGATCTTAGCTGTAGTGGACCCTGGTGTAGGGGGAGAGAGGCGGCCCATCATGATCACAACTGAAAGGCACCTGTTTGTCGGGCCCGACAATGGCCTGTTTATCCCTATAGTGCGTCGCTCAGAACAGTGTGAAATCGAGACCATCGCCTGGCAACCCCATCGACTCTCCGATACCTTTCATGGACGGGATCTGTTCGCACCAGCAGCCGCCAGGTTGGCGAACGGTGAAGAGGTTGAGGGAACACCCCTCAAGCTTGAGGAAATGGTCGGCTATGCTTCGCCCGTTGATGAAAAGCGTATTATCTACATTGACAACTACGGCAATGCGATGACTGGAATCAACGCAGAAGATATCAGGGACGATCAATTACTTTCTGTCAATGGCACAACCCTGCAATATGCGCGCACATTCTCCCAGGTTCTCGAAGGCCAGGCATTCTGGTACCGTAACTCCAATGGATTGGTGGAATTCGCAGTCAACCGTGGAAGCGTCACTCGCCTTCTCGATCTCGAGCCAGGTATGTCGGTCCAGTTTTAGACTTCGTCAGAATAGGTGTAATGATATCTCTTCATCCGCCACTACTACGCACTCAAACAAGAGGGGTGCAGCAAGTATCTGAAAAACTCACCATACTTACTAACCAGGCCATAAGTATCCCGACACTCAGGGCTACAAGAATGGCCCATCCCTTGTCAAGAGCCGCAACACCGAGCTGAGTCATTTTTTGCGCCCCTAACCTTTTGATATTTTATGGCAGGCCGATGCAACATTCGAGGAGATCCATCGATATAGTTATCAGGCTACCAATATGAGCGCCATCCTGGAGCGTACCGGTGTCACCAAAGGCGCCCTTGTGGAGCAGGGTTTCATAAAAGTGATAGCTCGATCTCCCCTGGAAAAAAAACGGATAAACCGAGACCCAGATTTAAGCAGTCTCTGTCTACCTCGTCAGTTTCGATCGCGTTCAGGGAAATGTTCGGATCATTGACTAATCTGGCATTAATGAAGTGCGAGTCATCCTCGAATTCATGTTCCCATTCAAAACGCAGCTACGGCATGAGTTCCGCCCTCGACCAGCACCATGGATTTGTACTCTTGTTCCTCGTTATGCAATACCTAGCCAAAGCCGGCTGTTTTTGAGGTATATATTGATAGCAAAACTAAAAAATGATGCAATCGTAAGACAAAATATATTACGTAAGAATCCCAGATAACTATTTCTCAGTGAGGAATACCGATCTGACTATGCTGGACAACAGCGCTCAATAATTATCAATATTGACTGTTTTTTACGGTAATGAATAGTGAAACAATCAATTCTTTACTATATTTAATTGGTTATTTCAAGCGACGTAATACCTGTAGACTTTTTGTTGTAGTCACGTATGATTTTAGAGCAATGGTGGTTCTAGTCACGTTTGTTTATATTACAGATTGTTGATTTTATAAAAAAGGATCGAAGTATGTTTACTTTACTGCAGGCTGTCGGTAAAGGCTGTCCCAATCGGGTGGTAGACGTAAAGAATATACATAAGCGTCTTATGGAAATAGGAAAAATTCCTTGTTACGTATCTAAGGGTGTCATGGATGATAAAATAATGCAGGGTATCATCGACGTTCAAAAGCATTTCATGCGTCATCCCGATGGTGTGATTTCAGTCAATCGCAATACACATAAATTTCTGGATAGTTGGTTGATCAAGAATGTCGGCCCAAACGTACAGCTTCCAGGTAAGTTAAAAACAGCATGGGACCTTGTTAACCCACTCCTGCCAAGCGGCAGCTACTGTACAAGTGGTTACCGAAGTGCAGAGCATCAGCGTCGTATACTTCACCGTTTTTTCAAAACAAAATACAAGGCTTTGATTGTTAAAAAGTATGGACAAAGTACCTATGATAATGTACTGGCAGATCTACTCGGGAATGAGAATGATGTTCTAAAAATGGTGCGGGGAGTAGGTCAAGCGATTGCGAAACCTGGGAGAAGCGCCCACCAACGGGGCAAAGCGATCGACGTCGGTGGGCCTTCAACAATCGACAATCAGCAAGTCAGAATTATCAAGATGGTTGCCAAAGCAAACCCAGCGCTTCTCAGCGGCAAGGTTATAAAGGAGCGAAACGGATGCGTACACTTCGAAATTTTTTAAATTCACTTTATTTGGCTGCTCTTTTACCCCTGGCATGTTTGCAAATATCGGCTTGTACAGTGATAGCTGCAGGGGAACCTGGTGGTTCTGTGTTACAGGAAAGGTTAGAGGAGGAGACTGCTAGCTATTTCCCTTTGGCGGTTGGTAATAGCTGGAGATATAGATGCTCTGTCGAGGGTGAACATGCTTTTGATAAAACATTTTCCATCACCGGTAGTGAGCCAATACAAGGGATTCGATATTTTCGAGTGGAACTGCTTGTTGGGGATGATTCTTCACCACTTGAAATGTTCTATTTTCAAGATAAGAAAGGTGGCATTTACTCCTCTGTAGAGAAAACGTACGAACATAATACATTAATGATTACCGCTAATCCTAGTGCGGGGGATAGTCTAGGTGACCTTGTCGTCTCATCCGAGCAGGAAGTGGAAACTCCTGCAACAGGTCTGATCAAGGCGCTTCTTGTGGAAAAATACTCACTTGATGATCCACTTTTAAGTGAAGAGCAAAGGATGGACTGGGAGGGTAAATTCTATGCCTTAGGAATTGGCCTTGTCATTGAAGCCGACGGCCTTGGTGGAGAGTGTGTATTAGTCGAATTTAATCATGGCACGAAATAGCCATGCCTCTATTAGAGAAATTACTTGAATTGATTTTCATTCACAGCATCTTCCATTGGTAAGATACAATCTATGTCGCTGAACCCATCGTACCGGCTTGACATGTAGGGGGATTGCGTTTGTTACTTGAAACCGCGAACTACTTTTATTTTAAAGTAGTTTTATCTGCTTTCACTATCTCCCCGGCTTTGCCCGGGCTGTGACTACCGCTTGCAAACAAGAGGGGTGCAGCAAGTATCTGGAAAATTCACCGTACTTAACACGCGCCCTTGAACATGCCTGCTGTTGGTAGGGACAGGTGAAGTATGGATCTGCATCATGAATACGCTTAACCACCTTCTCCTCGATAAGCGGATCGGCGTAGCTGTTGCAGTTATTCCCTTCATCCCAGCTTCCGTCAACATAATCTGCAATATCGAACTCTGTGTTGTACTCCCAAGCCCTTACGATTTCACCGGCTTCGATCGAATCGATAATCTGAATATCACAGCTGATATAGGGCCTATCCAACAGGTTGGCAATGACACCTTTCAAGGGATCATTCTGTTTGCGCAGTACTTTGTTCCAAAAACGCATGCCATTGAAGTTAGCAACCAGGTCGGCATAGGAAAAGATGCCGGTGGTGCTATAACCAAACAGGCCAGACTCTTTCTCTCTACCCCAGGCAAGCGCGTCATAAATCGTCTTTTCTTTGAACTCCACCATTTCGAAATATCGCCACCCTTCCGCAAAAAAATGACCTAGCTTGTCAATACCAATGAGAACATTATCTATACTTACAACATCACTCAACTCCTTGAGATTGAGAGAAACCCCTTCTATATAATCGACATCCCGATAGATAGAATCATTCAAAGGCAAAGAATAACTCTTCATGGCAAGCAGACTACGCAACTGCTTATCCAGGTGGTAGCCTTTAAGCCCCCATGCCACCGTATTGGATTCGAAAATAGCTTTCCTCAGCTCCCTGTAAAGTGTTTCCTCATCGCAGTACTCCCTT
>JASFJX010000041.1:0-12284 GCA_050119385.1 Candidatus Thiodiazotropha sp.
GAAGCCAATGGCGCACCCAGCGGCTGCCCCTCACCGCAACAGATATCCACGCCCTGTTCGCCCCACTCTCCGGCCGGTTTCAAAACCGCCATGGCGAGGGGATTTACAACCGCGATTGCCAACATACCGTTTGCGTGCGCCCAATCCGTCAGCTCATCGACCGCCTCCAGCACCCCGAAAAAATTCGGTTGCGGAATAATAAGCGCAGCGTAGTCCTCACCAATGTGGCGTTCCAATCCCTCTCTATCGATCTCGCCACTTTCACACTCATAATCCACCTCAACCAGCTCGATTCCCTGGTTGCGTACTATTGTATGTGTCACCTTACGATAGGCGGGGTGCAGGTTGCGGGGAACAAGAATACGCTTCGACTTCGATTTGCGATTTGCCCTGACAGCCATCAAAACTGCTTCGGCCAGGGCCGAGGCACCGTCATAGAGCGAAGCATTCGAGACATCCATTGCGGTCAATGCGGTCATCATCGATTGATATTCATACAGCAGCTGCAAGGTTCCCTGGCTCGCTTCAGCCTGGTAAGGGGTATAGGCGGTATAGAACTCTCCCCGGGTGGTCAACTCCCAGACCGCCGCCGGTATATGATGATCGTAGGCACCCGCTCCAATAAAACAGAGAGACTGTCCATCGCTGCGGGCCCGTGCCTGCATCAGCCGGGAGAGTTCCATTTCCGATATGCCGGGCGGTATCGTATTCAACGCCCCGCAACGTAGCTCTTCGGGTATTTCATCAAATAGTTCATCGATATGCTCAACCCCAATGGTCGTCAGCATCTCTTGAATATCTTCGTCTGTGTGTGGGATGAATGGCATAGCTGTCTCATCTACTAGGATCAATGAACACTCACCCAATAGGCCTTGTCGGGACTATTATTCGTCCACCAAGGCAGAATGAGCGATCTATAGTGACTCTACCTGAGCGAATAAACCGTTATCATCCCTCCTCGGCGATCATTGCATCATAACCATCGGCATCAAGAAGCTCATCCATACCACCTGACTCAGTCAGCTTGACCTTGAACATCCAACCGCTACCGTAGGCATCCTCATTGATGGTTTCAGGTGAACCATCAAGGGTTTCATTGATGGCGATGACTTCACCTGTTACCGGGCTGTAGACATCGGAGGCGGCCTTAACCGATTCAACCACCGCACAGTCACTGCCGGCCTCGACCTGGGTACCCACTTCTGGCAGATCGACAAATACCAGATCACCCAACAGCTCTTGTGCATGGGCGCTGATACCGATGGTAAAACTGCCATCACCTTCGTCTTTAACCCATTCATGGGATTTGGTGTAGCGTCTATCAGTAGGTGTATTGCTCATAGTTTTTACCTTCATGGAAATTTGTTATGGATTCATTCCGAGGTTGATTGCATGCCGGATCATATGTCGATGACGGCCTTGCCATTGCGTACAAAAGGTGGCGTCACCACTTGCGCCATGACCCGCTTTCCACGCATCTCAACATCACAGGTCTCGCCAATATCGGGCAGGACCCGGGCAAGGGCGATGGATCGTTCCAAGGTGGGGGCAAAACCACCGGAGGTGATCTCACCAACCTCCCTCTCACCATCGTACAGCTTCAGATGGTTACGCAGCACCCCGCGTCCGGTCAATAGTAAACCGATGAAACGCCGTCTGTTCGGATCCTTGCGTTGTCGCTCCAGTACTGATCTGCCGACAAAGTCACGTTCCGGCGGTTCCCAGGCAATGGTCCAGCCAAGCCCTGACTCCAGGGGAGATGTCTCCTCGTCCATATCGGTACCATAGAGATTCATACCTGCCTCCAGGCGCAGTGTATCCCTGGCCCCAAGACCACAGGGTTCAACACCTGCATCGTGCAATTGCCGCCAAAAAGATGCCGCCCGATCCCCCGGCAGCATGATTTCAAAACCATCTTCGCCGGTATAACCGGTCCTCGCCAGAAACCAGTCACCGTCCGCAACCGCATTGAACGGTTTCAGGTCTGCGCCGGATTGTTGCAAGGTATCCGACATCAATGGCAGCGCCTTGGATCGCGCATTGGGCCCCTGAACCGCAACCATAGCGAGATCGCGCCGGGGGGTGATGGCCAGATCGTAGTTCTCGGATCTTTGCGTCAACCAAGCCAGGTCCTTCTCAGTGGTGCCGGCATTCACCACCAAACGATACCAGCTGTCATGCAGATAGTAGACGATAAGATCATCCACCACGCCACCTGCTTCGTTGAGCATGCAGGTATAGAGGGCCTTACCCTTGAGTTTCAATTTATCCACATCGTTGGCCAACAGGTAGCGTAAAAACGGTTTAACGCCATCGCCTTTGATATCGACTACGGTCATGTGTGAGACATCGAACATACCCGCATCGCGCCGCACCTGATGATGTTCCTCCAGTTGAGAGCCATAGTGCAAAGGCATATCCCAACCACCAAAGGGGACCAACCGAGCCCCCATCGCCTGGTGTGTATCATAAAGAACAGTCTGCTTACTCATTGCCTTCTCCGGGTCCAAAACGAATAAAGGGCGGCGCGGATGAAAACTCATCCACGCCGCCCCTCTGTCCAAAACCTGAGAGTTTGGCACTGACGATGTTTGGTTAGGTATGGCGTACCACCAAGAGCCTATTTCCAAACCCTGCCATCAAGCGCCTGCCCCGTCGGTGGGTGTTGTCACACCTCTCTCCAGAGTCGACCTAAATCCCTCGCTGGCTGATTCGATACGAGGTGACTTTCCCCCCCACGGTCCTTTTGCCTGAGCGATTCCGGGCGGGATTGCGCCTTCGGCGCCGATTTTTTTAACCGGCCTCTCCCACGGGAGTGGATCGAGTTGATGACTATACCTTGCCGCAAACTGCTTGCCAATCGCGAAAAACCTTATAACCGGTCCCTTTTCCCTCCTGAACAACGGGTTGATTTAGCAAGGGATGGCAATTCACCATTCATCCCCATCGCCCGGCGAATCAACTGATGTTTGATAACACCAGATCGATTAGCAATATCCAAACCGAGATTACGCATCAGTTTGAGCGGCATCACATCGTTGCTGAAAATACGTTTGAAGGCATCCATCGCTGCCAACATGGCTATATTCGGCCCCTTTCTCGCACGCTCATATCGTCTCAGGGTGGCGATAGAACCAATTGATCTGCCTGCTCGATAGGCCTCGATGACCACATCAGCCAAGGTCATTGCATCCATGAATCCGAGATTAACCCCTTGTCCCGCCAAGGGGTGCATCGCATGGGCTGCGTCTCCCACCAGAACGAAACCGGGGCGGCAGTAGGTTTCGGCATGCCCAAGACGCAACGGAAACAGTCCACGTGGCCCGACATCAACTATCTCGCCCAGCACAGCATCGCTGGCGCGGGTAAGTTGGTCGCAGAACTGCTTATCGGAGAGTGCCATCAGTTCTTCCGCCTGTTGCGGTGACGTCGACCATACAATAGAACAGCGCCCGTCATCGATAGGGAGCAGAGCCAAAGGCCCCAGGGGCATGAAGCGCTGTCTGGCAATCTGTTGATGATGCTCAGCGGGCTTAATCGTAGCGACGATGGCATGTTGGTCGTAATCCCAACCTTTTGTACCGATATCCGCCATCCCGCGCAATTGCGAATCCCGGCCATCGGCAGCAACAATGAGATTCGACTTCAATTGCTCGCCATCGCGCAAAACAAGGCCCGGGTTTTGATCCAGTTGTAACTCTGCGACACTCGCTGGGTAACGTAATGTGACATTGGGTAGCGTCTCGAGTCGTTCCCATAGCGCCAACTGGGTGACACGGTTTTCCACAATATGGCCCAAATCAGGTTCTCCGATTTCAGCCGCACTGAAATGGATTCGACCACTACCCTGGGCATCCCATACCTCCATCCCGGTGTAGGGACTGATACGCATCTGCGCCATTCTCGGCCAAGCATGCAGATTTTCAAGCATGCGTTGCGAGGCACGGGTCAGAGCAGAGACGCGAAGATCAACTTCATCCTCAAGCCAACTGCGTTGGGGCTCTCTGGTCTCAAGGATAGAGACATTCAACCCGACATCAGCGACGGCACAGGCCAAAGCCGCCCCCACCATACCACCACCCACGATAATCAGATCGTAGCTTTCAACAGTTTCCGATTTACTCAAGCGACACCCCCCGCGCCAATCTCGGCAAACGTCCGTTCAATCCCATAAACTGACGTGCCACCAGGTGCTTCATACTGGGAACAACATCCAGCCCCACCATACCCAAATTTCGAACCAGCCGTAACGGGCCGAAGGGATTTGCGAACAGCCGCGCCAGGCTATCGGTAATCATGGCAACTCTGTCTTGATCCCTTTGGCGCCATTTTGCATATTCTTTCAATAATCCCATTTCACCAGGATCCCCTCCCCCCTGTGCGGCATCAGCCAGAAGGTCCGCCAGCACAGCAACATCACGCAGCCCAAGATTGAAACCCTGTCCCGTTACCGGATGAATTGCATGGGCGGCATTACCGATCAGGGCCACCCGGGAACTGATCTGTTCAACCGTTTGCCTCAAACGCAGGGGGTAGGCAATCCGCTTACCCAGACCAAATAATTGTCCTAGACGATAACCGAAACGATCCTGCAACCCGAGCAGGAAGGCTTCATCCCCTAAGGCCATCAGTTCAGCGACCTGACCGTTCCTTGCTGTCCATACCATGGAGAGGCAATCATCAGGCATCGGTAAAAGCGCCAAGGGACCGGTATCGGTAAAGCGCTCATAGGCGATCCCTCGATGGGCTCGTTCAGCGCGCAGATTGGCAATGATGGCGGTTTGACCGTATGACTTCTCTTTCAAGGGAATCGATAAAAATTGCCTCACTTGAGAATCACCACCATCCGCTGCCACCAGTAGACGCGTGCGAAGTCTCTGCTCAACACCATCCAGGTCGATTCGAACCTCTGCCTCACTATCCGAAACAGCAAAACTCTTAAGTCTTGCCGGACAGATCAATTCTACAGATTGTTGATGCACAAGCCCCTTTAGTAAAACCTCACCCAGTGCGCGAGCAGTCACCACATAACCCAAGGCTTCGACCCCTTCCTTTTGGTGATTGAGTCGAGTAAATCCAAAGTGCCCCCGATCAGAGATATGGATGTTCAATATCGGTTCCGCGGCAGGTTGTATGTCATCCCATACACCCATGGCCTGTAAGATGACACGGCTACCCCAGGAGAGGGCAATCACTCTGTCATCAAAGCTGGGCTGGGCCGAGGATTCAAAGGGCCAGGCTTCAATGACACCAACCCTCAATCCTTGCCCCTTGACCGCATGTGCCAAACTGGCGCCCACCATGCCGCCACCGACGATTAAAAGATCAAAGCTTTCTGTCATATCATGCCGCCATTATGGCCTCAATCTCAGCCACTGTTTTTACAACCTCCTTGGTTAAGACTTCACAGCCATCCTTGGTTACAACCACATCATCTTCGATGCGGATGCCAATGTTCCACCACTTCTTAGCCACGCCCTTGGACCCGGTAGGTATGTATATACCGGGTTCGATGGTCAACACCATACCCGGTTCCAATAAACGCCAGGCCCCATCAACTTTATAATCGCCCACATCATGCACATCCATACCGATCCAATGCCCGGTGCGATGTGGAAAAAAGGCCTTGTACTTCTCTTCGCGAATCAATTTAGCCAGAGAACCTTTAAGTATTCCCAGTTTCAGCAAACCCCTGGTTATGGTCCGTACCGCTGCATTGTGGGGATCATTCCAATGATTACCCGGCTTGACTTTGGCAATCGCCGCCTCCTGTGCTGACAACACCAATTCGTACAACGCTCGCTGCGCCGTACTGAAGCTACCATTGACCGGATAGGTACGGGTGATATCTGATGCATAGTAGTCCACCTCACAGCCGGCATCGATCAGTAACATGTCATTATCAGCAACCTTATCCATGTTATCGATATAGTGAAGTGTGCAGGCATTTAAGCCGGCACCGACAATCGGAGGGTAGGCCTGGGACTTGGCGCCCTGATGAGTGCATTCACGCACGAACTCGGCTTCAAGCTGATACTCCCACATACCAGGTTTGCAGGCCTGCATCACCTTCTGGTGTGCCTTGGCGGAAATCTTCGCTGCCTGCCGCATGGCCTTCAGCTCTGATCGACTCTTGAATAACCGCATTTCGTGAAGATAGTGATCCAGCGCGATAATCTCGATCGGCCCCTGTACACCACTTCGCGCTTCACAGCGAATGGTGTTGATCCACTCCGAAAGTCGCTTATCGAACTTGGCATTGCAACCCATGATGTAAAAAATGCGCTCACACTGTTCAAGCATGCGCGGCAGGATGTCATCCAAGTCGCCGATTGGAAAGGAATCATCTGCGCCATACTCCTCACAGGCACCTTCCTGGCCCGCAATGGCACCATCCCACTGCTCCTTTACCGGGTCGCGTTCTCGATTGAACAGGATATACTCTGCCTGTTTCCTTCCCGGAATCAGAACCATAACCGCCTCAGGTTCAGGAAAGCCGGTCAAATAGTAGAAATCACTGTCCGGCCTGTATGGATAATGCACATCTCTATTACGGATCAGTTGTGGGGCTGTAGGAAGGATAGCAATACTACCCGCCCCCATCATACGCATCAGTTCACGCCGCCGCCGCTTGAATTCACTCTTCACCATGGCCACGCTCCCGGACATCCGCCAGATCTGCCCAAATAAGTAAGGTAACCACTTTCAAGAACTCCTGTAGTTCTGCATAGGCCTGCTCAGTCGCCTCACCAGACTCGAGTGACTCATAATCGAGCCGGGTGAAATGGGAAATATCCTGCAACGCCTCCCTGGTATCACCTTCGAATTGCTGATCCGTGATACCTGACATACCCAAACCATACAGATAACCTTCACACCATTCACTCAAAGCCTTGGCCCTAGCGGATACAGGTTGAGAGTCATCGGGTAAATAGGGTGTAAATGTCAAGTTATCGTTACTAATCTGGTCACGAGATGCATAGTAAAGTTCACCGATCATTTCTCTGGCCTCACGCGCTAACAGATCTTCTTGAGGCCAATCTTCAAACAGCGCCGCCATCCAATCGATATGGCTTTGACTGGTTCCGGCGCACACCAGTCCACACATGACACCATGGATCTCACTGGCACCAAGATCTAGGCCGATTGCGTTCAACGCCCCTTCAAGACGTGAATAATCGGGCATCGTGCTATTCTCTATCATCTATATTTTCCTCTATGATTAGAGCCTGTTAACACTAATTCGATTACCACAGTTGCGGCAGAAAAACGCCAATCCATCCACGAAAAGCGTGATTGGAGCCCTACATGAGTGACAATTCACTTCGACAGGCGCTTTTTCAGGCACAATTCAAAGGACCAAGGCCCTGTTTTTATCCGACAGTCTTATCATTCACTTATCAAAGACTCACTACACGACACTCCTTCAGCTTACTGGAGAAAAGCAGGATTTGGCCGTTACAAATGAAGTTAGTGTTAGCAGGCCCAACAAACAAATCATAACATGCAGATAGAGAGATTGACCCACCAGTATCAGACCACTATATTGATGATCATGATAGAGAAAGAGACCGAAAACCTGACGGAACTGGACCTACACAAGCTTGAGACCCGTGTCGAGGAGCTTATACGGGCCTGCTCTTACCTCAAAGACGAGAATAAATCACTGCGTGCCAGGCAGGATAACCTGGTGGCTGAACGCGCGGCTCTCATAGAAAAGACAGAATTGGCACGTGCCAGGGTTGAGGCCATGATTACACGACTAAAATCCATGGAAACTCCCCAGTGAGCAACGATCGATTACCTGTTACAGTCAACATACTCGATAAAGAGTACCGTATCTCCTGCCTGCCGGAAGAACGAGAATCCCTTTTACAGGCAGCAGCCTATCTCGATGGCCAAATGCGAGAGATCAGGCAGAGTGGGCGCATAATAGGCACAGAACGGGTTGCGGTGATGGCCGCCCTGAATATTACCAACGATCTGCTTTCCAGCCAGCAACGCAGGGAAGACGGCTCACAGAACATATCCCGCCGCATAAAGAATCTGCAAGAAAAGATAGAGATCGCACTTAATACAACTAATCAACTGGAACTTTGATCAAAATCGCGTTAGCCTAAAGGTATGACATCCCCTGCGGTGTTCGTAAGCAACCTGGGTATTTTCTTGAGCCTAACATCTACCCAGGGAGCATAATGATAGTGCCGGTGTGCATATCCGCATTCTAGCGGGAAGCCTGAGGCGCTTCTGTTGTTCCCACTTGAACCCTCTGGTTCAAGAACGGCGGTTTGCGACGGCACAGGCGGGGGGTGTCTCTTATCCAATCCCTTCATGAATCATGGAATTACATCAGATCCGCCATCAAATCAAGGTTCAGCGGCAACAGTTAAGCCAGCAAACTCTCAAATTTCACAGCCAAGAAGCCCTTCGCCTGGCCACCAACTACGCCCCTTTCAGGCATAGCCGACGCATTGCTTTTTACATCGCTGTGCGAGGAGAGATGGATCCTGCACCTTTGTTACAGCGCGCCCTTCGCGCTGGGAAGTCTGTGTTTCTGCCGATCTTGCGCGAACGACCGTCCCGAGGGCTATGGTTTGCACCTTTTACCACTTGTTCAGGGTTCTCAACAAATCGATACGGCATCCAAGAGCCGACTTACAATCACAGTAAGTTGGTCATGCCTTGGTCTCTGGATCTTGTATTCGTACCCCTAGTCGCATTCGATAAAGAGGGTCACCGTTTAGGAATGGGTGGTGGATACTATGACCGGACATTTGCCTTTAAAACAAAACACAGCCATCTAAAAGGTCCTAAGCTGATTGGTCTAGCACATGACTTTCAACTGCAATCACAATTACCCGTGATGCCATGGGATATTCCACTCGATGCCGTCATTACAGAAGCAGCAATATACAACTTCACTTAACTTATGGCCTGGTTAGTAAATATAAACAGGCATGTCAATCAGCATTTATATACTTAACTAGCTCTTAATAACACTTAGCAAGTGTTGCATATCAACAACGATTTGAAATAATTGACAAAATATTGCTAACTATTCTGGATTTTTTTTTTAGCTGAATTATACTCAGTTCATCTATTCAGGTAGTTCTCTCGGGAGGGAATGTAAATGGCGAAAAAAAAGGCCGCCAAAAAGAAGGCAACTGTTAAACGTTCAACCACAACCAAGAAGGCACCAACAAGGAAGAGGGTTGCTAAGAAGAAGGCAACGACTAAGAAGAGAGCCGTAGCCAAGAAGAAAGTCTCGAAGAAGAAAGTAGCAACCAAGAAGAGGGTTGGGAAAAAGAAGACTGCTAAGAAACGGGTAGCTAAAAAGAAAGCTACAACCAAAAAGAGGGTTGCTAAGAAGAAGGTTGCAAAAAAGAAGACAGCAAAGAAGAGGGTCGCCAAGAAAAAAGCAACTAAGAAGAGAGCTGCTAAAAAGAAGGTTGCCAAGAAAAGACCTGCACGCCCCAGAAAAGTAACACCACGCAAGAAAAAAACAGCCGAATAAGACGACTATTTTCTTAACCGGATCAAACCCCGCTCAGCGGGGTTTTTTGATGCTCGACATCCACCCCCCCTTTACCCACAGCGCATCAAACTTATTTTTTTCATTTTAAATCAATATGTTATAACCAATAAAAGCAAACAACAAAACTGGGGAAGGCACTATAGATATTGCATGTATGAGCGCAAAGTTACGCCTCATCACATAGGCTTGGTATAGCTGATGCTTACAACACTTATTTCAATTAGCTAACCCCAGCAAACAAGGTATATGCCGGGTTATCCGTTTCATCCCAGAACGGATAGTTGAGTTTCTTCAAGCGCCTGATCAGGGCACTTTTATCTGCAGTCGATAACTGTATACCCATCAGCACACGTCCATAGGCGGCTCCATGATTTCGATAGTGAAATAGGCTGATATTCCAATCCGTACCCAGCTGATTAAGGAAATAGAGTAGCGCACCCGGCCTCTCGGGAAACTCAAATCGTATCAATTTCTCGCCTTCAAGACCCTGGGCATGTCCACCGACCATATAACGGATATGCAACTTGGCTGTTTCATTATCGGTCATATCCACAATGGAATACCCCTTATCAATGAAACGCTGAAACAAGGCTTTCCTCTCTTCATCACCGTTGCTCAATTCTATGCCGACAAAGATCTGTGCACATTTAGAATCGCTATAACGATAATTGAACTCAGTGATGCTACGTTTTCCTATCAGTTTACAGAAACGCAAAAAGCTACCGGGCTGTTCCGGTATCTGAACCGCAAACAACGCCTCTCTTCGTTCACCAAATTCAGCACGTTCAGCCACATGACGCAGTCGATCGAAGTTGATATTCGCGCCACTGTTGATGGCTATCAGGTGTTTACCCGTGACGCCCTCGCGCTTTACATAGCGCTTTAATCCTGCAATCGACAAGGCCCCGGCAGGTTCGGCAGTAGTGCGCGTATCATCAAATATATCCTTGATTGCGGCACAAATTTCATCTGTATTGACCAGAATCACTTCGTCCACTACCTGTTTTGCAATGCGATAGGTCTCTTTTCCCACTTGTTTTACCGCGACTCCATCCGCGAATATCCCCACCTGTTTGAGCTTTACACGACGCTTCGCAGCCAAAGCAGCGTGTAACGAAGGTGCATCTTCAGGTTCGACACCAATGATTTTCACCTGAGGATAGACATACTTGATATAGGCACCCACGCCAGCAATCAATCCGCCCCCACCCACTGGGACGAATACCGCCTCAGGAGGCGCTGGATGCTGTCTCATCAGCTCCATGCCAATCGTTCCCTGGCCGGCGATGATCTCTGCATCATCAAATGGATGAACAAAAGTCAGTCCTTGTTCCTGGGCAATTGTCTGTGCACGGGTATAAGCCGCGTCATATGAATCACCGGTAAGAATAATCTTGGCACCGAAACTCTTAACCGACTGCACTTTAATCGGCGGTGTCGTCTTAGGCATCACGATCAAGGCTTGAATCTTGAGTTTTTGCGCCGCTAGAGCAACACCTTGGGCATGATTACCTGCCGATGCGGCCACTACACCCTGGCGTTTAATCTCATCCGACAGGTTAACCATCTTGTTGTAGGCACCGCGTAGCTTGAAGGAGAATACAGGCTGCAGGTCCTCCCGCTTGAGGAATACCTCATTATCGAGGCGCATCGAGAGTCGATTGGCTCTATCCAGGGGCGTCTCCCTGGCAACATCGTAGACACGGGCCCGTAGTATTTTTTCTATATATCGTTGTGGCATGAACTCATCCAATATCAGATACCATTGAAAACAAGGGCAGCCCCACACCCGAGTGGACCTGACTTTCTTCATCGCTATGGTTATTATTACGCACACTCGAAGAAAAAGCTTTGGTAACACGAAACATGCAGGATATTTTTACCAATATCTAGTTACTTATCCAGATTATGGGACTAGCGCAGGGATATTTCGACCGGCCTTTGCAATCTTCTGCAATCTGCCACCCATAATCCACTTATTAGGCCACTTATCCGAGCTGGGTAAATAACTTGGTGCAATATCGCTTAATTTTTACGGTCCCATAATAACGACCCATCAGGAGAACAGAATGAATGCAGACGATCTGAAAAAACAGGCCGCCGAGGCTGCGCTTGAATATGTCAAGGGCGGCATCATAGGCGTCGGTACGGGTTCAACGGTCAACCACTTCATTGATTATTTGGCCGGCATCAAGGGTAAGATCGAGGGCACTGTCTCGAGTTCTGAAGCATCGACGGAGCGTTTAAAAGGACATGGCATACCCGTGTTGGACCTTAATGCAGCAGGAGAGCTTGATATCTATATCGATGGTGCAGACGAATCAGATCACTATCTCAACCTGATCAAAGGGGGCGGGGGTGCGCTGACCCGAGAAAAGATCATCGCAGGAGCGAGTAAGAAGTTCATCTGCATTGCGGATGAAAGCAAATTGGTTGACGTACTGGGTAGCTTTCCACTTCCAGTGGAGGTCATACCCATGGCCCGCAGCCATGTGGCTCGACAGCTGGTAAAAATGGGCGGCACCCCAATCTGGCGGGAAAATTTCATCACCGATAATGGCAATCTCATCCTTGACGTGCATAACCTTGAGATCATGAAACCCCGGGAGATGGAGAGTGCCATCAACGCCATTGCCGGTGTTGTTACCACCGGCATCTTTGCCATGCGAGGCGCAGATGTATTGATTCTGGGCACAGAGCAAGGCGCCAAAACGGTTCTGCCCAAATAATATTCCACCCTAAACCGCGA
>JASFJX010000042.1:0-12222 GCA_050119385.1 Candidatus Thiodiazotropha sp.
GTGAAAACACTGAGGAAGCCTACCGCATCACCCAGGACTATCTGAGAACATATCCGGATCTGAAAGGCATCATCGCACTCGGTGCACCCAACCCAGCGGGTGTCGCCAGGGCAGTCAAAGAGGCCGGGCTGGTCGGCAAGGTCGCGGTGACCGGCAATTCCACTCCCAATCTGATACGGCCCTACATCAAGGATGAAACCGTCAGAAAAGCGCTGCTCTGGAATGCGCCCGACCACGGCTATCTGACGGTGTGGAGCACCTACCGCCTGCTTAGAGGTGAATTGAAGCCAGACGTTGGATTCAAGGCGGGCAGACTGGGCACATTCGTACCGAAACGTGACACACAGAACATGCAGGTTGCCCTGCCAGTCCTGACCTTCACGAAACAGAACATTGATGAGTATGATTTTTAGCGTCAGACATTAATCCCCCTACCCGATCGCCTGCCATGAAAATAATGACAAAACTCCATGTTCTGTCGATCGGCATTGTCCTGATAATGACGCTGGCCGTAACTGTGGGTGGCACCCTTGTAATCGATCGCATCTTATATCACTACCAGGATATTATCCTTCGGCTCGAACTGGAGAAGGTGAGCCAAGAAGTTCTAGCAAGGCTGAACAGCTCCGGCGTGCAGGCTGCGGCCGATAGGGCGGCGGAAGTACAAAGCAATATTCAGGAAAGGCAGCAACTCAAAACCATCCAACTGTATGTCATCGAAGAGCTGGATAGACGGGCCATATATCATCCGGAACTCAAGCGTGGAGAAAGAGTGGCGGGGTTTTCTATCGACACCATACTCGAAAAGGGAGGTGGTGGCGGCGAATACAATCTCAACGGCACAAAGAAATATGGCGTATATACTTTTCTGTCACCACCCGACTGGCTGTTTATCCTGTCGGTAAATAGGGAAGAAATGCTTGCAAGGGCGGTAGAATTTCTCTACGCAGTTGGCGCTATTACTTTTTCCGTTCTCTGCCTTAGCGTACTCTCCTTCAGTCTTTTCGGCCACTTGCTCGTCAAACGCGTGAGAGCGGTAGTCAACTGCGTGACCCGGATCGAACAAGGCGAGTTGACGGCGCGCGTTACCCCCATCACGGCGCATGACGAAATCTCCACCCTGCAGGAGGGCATCAACGTCATGGGGGCGCGCATCGAGGAGCGCACCCGGCAATTGAAGGAAAGCGAGGAGAAGTACCGCCGCATAGTGGATACGGCCAATGAGGGAATCTGGGTAATGGGGGCTGATTTCCAGACTACCTTCGTCAACGCCAGGATGACACAGATGCTCGGCTATTCTGCTGAGGAAATCTTGGGAACCCGCCCGCCCAGCTTCATATTCGAAGAGGATGAGCCCGATTGTGTCAGGCGAATGGAGCGATGCCAGCAAGGAATCGTTCAAAGCTATGACCGTCGCTTCCGTCGTAAGGATGGGCAAACCCTGTGGACTCACGTTTCCGCCACACCCATTCACGATGCTGAGCAGTTTGCAGGTTCGATCTCGATGCTTACCGACATCACCGAACGCAAACAAGCGGAACAGAACTTGTTTCTTATGAGTTTTGCCCTCGACAATGTGCATGAAGCAGCCTACTTGATTGACGAAGATGCGCGTTTTGTTTTTGTTAACGAAGCAGCCTGCCATGGCCTGGGCTATGATCAAGAGGAACTGCTTACCTTCTGCGTGGCCGACATCGACCCCGACTTTCCAATGCAGCGTTGGCCTGATCATTGGCGCGAGCTCAGGGAGCATCGCTCCCTCATATTCGAGGGCCGCCACAAGACGAAGAACGGCCGCATCATTCCCGTCGAAATCAGCGCCAATTACTTTGAGTACGAGAAGGTCGGTTATAACCTAGCACTGGTCCGTGATATCACCGAGCGACAGGCGATCGAGGAGGAACGTCGCCGCTACAAGGATCAGCTCGAGGACACCGTCCAGCGGCGAACTGCCGATCTTATTCTGGCACGTGATGCGGCGGAAGCCGCGAACAAAGCCAAGAGCGTGTTTCTGGCGAATATGAGCCACGAACTACGCACGCCTCTCAACGCCATTCTCGGCTTTTCCAGCCTGTTGCAGCAGGTCCCGAACCTCACTGAAGAGCAGCGCGGAAAACTCGATATCATCAACCGCAGTGGCGAGCATTTGCTCACTCTCATCAACAATGTCTTAGAAATCGCGAAGATCGAGGCGGGACGCGTGCAGTTAAAAATCGCCCCCTTCGATATCGGTGCCATGATCCGCGACGTTGCCGCATTGATGTTAATGCGCGCGCAGGAGAAAGGTTTGTGGCTTCGTGTAGACCAATCCTCCACCTTACCCCAGTATGTCAAGGGAGACATGTCCCGTCTGCACCAGGTGCTCGTGAATCTTGTCGGCAACGCAGTGAAATTCACTGATCAGGGCGGCATCACCCTGCGCCTCAGGCCAAAGGAGAACAATAAGCAACTGATGCAGATAGAGGTCGAAGACACCGGTCCCGGTATCAGCGAGGAAGACCAGAAGCAGCTGTTCAAACCCTTTGTGCAACTGGGCGAAACGGGCACACAAAAAGGTACCGGATTGGGCCTTGCAATATCACACCAGTTTATCGAACTGATGGGCGGTACCATCGGCGTGGTAAGCCTGCCGGATAAGGGCACCATCTTCCGCATCGAGCTGCCGTTGGAAACCGTCACGAACGCCGAGATCACTGCACTGAATGAGCCGGCGCAAGCCAGAGCAGTAACCGGGCTTGCGCCCGGGCAGCCGGCCTACCGCATCTTGATTGCCGAGGATCAACTAGAGAACCAGTTGCTCCTTAAACAGCTCATGACCCAAATCGGCCTTGAGGTTCAGGTGGCAGAAAACGGCCAGCAATGCGTGCAACTTTTCAAGGAATGGCGCCCGCATCTTATATGGATGGACCGGCGCATGCCGCAAATGGACGGTATGCAGGCCACGCGGATTATTCGCAAGCTGCCGGACGGCAAGGCGGTTAAGATCGTTGCAGTGACTGCCTCGGTGTTTGAGGAACAGCAGCTGGAAACCCTGAGTGCCGGTATGGATGATATCGTGCGCAAGCCCTACCGGCCGGAAGCGATCTACACCTGCTTGGCAAAGCAGCTAGACATTCAATATGTGTATCAATCCGCCAAAGCCGGCACTGCACCCGCCGAACCGATAAAGAGGAAGCTGGCAGGCCTGTCCACCGCCACCCGCAAGAAACTCGCAGATGCTTTGGAAAGCCTGGATACCGAACGCATAGCGGACGTCATTCTGCAAATCGAACAATCCGATGCAGATTTGGGCAGGGCGCTACACCGCCTTGCGGAAGATTTCGACTACCCCGCCATCCTGGCCGCGCTGGTCCCGGAAGCACAATGAACTATACGTAGAGTTAACCCGGTATTTTCAGATTTACTACATGAATTGACTTGCGAAATCGCAATGACAGGACACACACAATTACTTTAGTGTTTTCCTCAGGTATTAATGGCAGCGCTTTTCCTTTTACCTGGATGTAGGCGTATCACACTGACAGTCCATCAAACCTGTTTAACCCGAATATTTCACCGGGTTGCTTAGAAAAGTAACTAACTTGACGATCCCGGCACGATCATCGCGTTCCCGGATGAAACATTCGGGTTAATCCAACTGAACTAAAAAACCAACGACCATTTCGAGGAAAATTCATGAACAAAATAACCCTGTTGGACAAATACCCCGTATATGCAGAAGAAATCGATAAGGGCGCTACCAATTGCCAAAGCGTTGACGAAGTCATGGCACACCTCAAGCAGCACATCGAATCTCATCCCGTGGCCAACTACATCGGCGACTTTGACCATTACGCCTATGTGGCAGGCCAGTCTGAGGGTAAGATCTCTGAGGATATCAAGGCAAGTAAACACCTGCTCTTCTGTGTCGCCAATGCGATTCCCAATCCACTTATCGCGGCAGTCCGCCCACGTGCAATTTCAGTTGCTGAATTGAAAGACAAGTTTGTGATCAGCTTCCTTGAAGCCCCCGTAGATACTGCCAACCAACTGATGGCCGGGTGGGTGGAGTCCCTCAAGGCCACTGCTTAAATCCATAACCAGCCAGAAGCTACACCCTGGAACCACTGAAATTTTCAGCATCTTCAGGAAAAACACTAAGAGCAGGTCCGTAGGGCGTAATAAGCAAAGGTCATTGCGCCGAATGGGAGAATCCATCCGGCGCAATGGGGTTACGCCCATTAGGGACCATCAAGATGTTAAAGGAAGAAGTTGAAGCAGCAGATGAGAACCGAAAGCAGCTTGAGGCGTCGAAATAGTAGGCAGGTGTACTAACCCGAATCTTTCATCCGGCCGCTTGGAAAGCAAATTAACCAGCGGTTTTTAAAAAATATTTCTAGACTATTAGCTAAGTACAAAGTGTCACCGGCCAACGCTGAACGCGCCCTCGTACCGGTCTAACCAGGCCATAAGTAAGCAGACAAGGGAGATTAAAAATGGTCATAGAACGCAGGCATGATATGGGTACCGGAGGCGCATGCATCTGCCCTAAATGCGGAGAAAAAACTCCCCACACACGAGGTATACCCTGTCAGGAAGAACAGTGTCCTAAATGCGGTGCGAAAATGCTTCGTGAAGGCTCCTATCATCACGAGTTACTGGAGAAGAAAAGGGGCAAGAAGCAATCGGAATAGCTCTTATAATTACATAGAAGTCTTCTAGCTGTTAACACTATTGTGAGTACAACATGATTACTTTGTCGGGTTAATATTAAATATTATTTAAAAAAGCTTGTAATATAGCATACTGCTCTTCTATCGATTTTTTAGTTGATTCCTCAGCTTTTGAAAAATCAGGACTATCCTCTTCATGGTCCATATTCGCATACGCCCTTGCCATGCGGCAGTACATGGCCACTTTCTGAGCCAAATGACAAACCATTGCTTCCTCGTAGACGGGTGCAACGCATGTCATACATGCTTCAGCCACAAAGTGCTTTGCCTGTTGTAAAAAATTCAACTCACTAAGATCAGAATGTGGATGCGTATCGACATAGATAGAACGTGCCCTACGATAGGATGCCTCAAGATCCTGTGCGCTAATATCCTGGTTACTAAATAGTTTTACAACATTATCCAAACATCGTTCGTCTGCTAAATCTAGAACTTTTTCAATAAATCGTGAAGCAACCCGCCGCTGTTGGGGAACTGGAAGAGAACTGAGGGCTTCCTTAAAGGTTTTGTTATTAAAGTTGGTAGGCATGGTTCCATATCCTCAAATACTGTGAATTGCCTATTATTCTGATTGATACTTTTGGTAAGGCAATATCTTAAATCTACTCCATGATGCAAATTGTAGCAGCTTAAGGATTAATCGCAGGGAATTGCAGAGACTACTGCTTTATAGCTTGCAGTACACAACAAAGTTTGGTGCGTCACTCAAGCACGACCGGCGGCGCCTCTCATTCTCCCCCTCCATCTTCTATTGGAGATTGAATACAACACATGCCTCGATAGCAGATGGCCAGGCTCCAATGCCGGGTGATCGAAGTTTCTGTGCATATTAGCCATACCGAGACGTATCATGACCTCTACGGATCGTTTGTTCTTCAATGTGGCAAATGCCACTACCTCTTGCAGCAACAGTGTTTCAAAAGCATACCTTAATGCCCGCTTTGCGGCCTCTGTGGCATAACCCTTGCCCCAATACTCATAGCCAAGTCGCCATCCGATCTCGACGCAGGGTGAACAGGGCAGCCCTTGCTGTGGTTCATTCAGGCCTACAATGCCGATGAACTCACTACACCCTTTTAACTCGACAGCCCAGAACCCCCACCCTCTCTCGGCAATCAGATCGCGGCATCGCTTTGCCATATCATCGCTCTCAACACGCGACAGGATCTGAGGAAAAAATTCCATCACCCTGGTATCAGCATTGATTTGTGCGAAAGGTCTATAGTCTTCATCACGCCATTGGCGGAGTATCGTCCTGTCCGTCTCCAATGGCAGGAGTACATCTCTTATCATGACGATAGATGATTCATAGATGGAACCCGCCCTGACTCTTATGATCTTACATCCATGTGAATAGGGTATCCCTATGCCGGATCGAGATATCGGCACAACAAGGCGTTCTCCACCTCATGGGTAGGCAGTTCGACCCGCACCCGATAACCGCCGCCAGGCGCCTCATGCATGGCATTGCCGTTTTGATCCTCCATCCGTTGCAGGGTAAAACTGCGGTTTCCTGTTGGCGTCATCAGTTCCAGCCGGTCACCCACACGGATCTTATTCTTAACATCCAGGTCGATCAGACCTGTGCCGCCATCGACACCGCTCACTTCAGCGACGAATTGCTGGCGCTCGGTCTGTGAGCTACCGTAGCGATAGTTCTGCAGCTCTTGGGATTCATGACGCTGATAGAAGCCATCCGTATAACCCCGGTTGGCCAGGCTCTCCAAGTCTGCCATCAAGCCGACCTGAAACGGGCGCCCCGCCAGGGCATCGTCGATCGCCTGCCGGTAGACCTGGGTGGTGCGGGCGGTATAGTAGTGGGACTTGGTACGGCCCTCGATCTTCAGACAATCCACCCCGATATTCACCAGTCGCGCCACATGCTCCACTGCCCGCAGGTCCCTGGAATTCATAATGTAGGTACCGTGCTCATCCTCGAACATGGGCATCGGCTCTCCGGGCCTGCCTCTCTCTTCGATGTAGTAGACCTGATCGGCCTCTTTGTGGCGGGCAACCCCCGCTGGACCGGGGCTGGCCGCTGGCGGCTCCACCGTTTGTGACACCTTGTAGTCCCAGCGGCAGCTGTTGGTACAGGTACCCTGATTGGCATCCCGATGGTTAAAATAGCCCGAGAGCAGACAGCGACCCGAATAGGCGATACAGAGCGCACCGTGGACAAATACCTCCAACTCCATATCCGGGACGGCCTGTCTTATCTCCTCCACCTCTTCCAGGGAGAGCTCTCTGGAGAGAATCACACGACTCAATCCCTGACGTTGCCAAAATCGTACCGCTTCGGCGTTCACCGTATTGGCCTGTACCGAGAGGTGGATCGGCATCTCCGGCCAAGCCTCCCTGACCATCAGGATCAATCCCGGATCGGACATGATCAAAGCATCCGGCCCCATACCGATGACCGGCTCCAGATCCTTGATAAAGGTCTTCAGCTTGGCATTGTGGGGCATCACATTGCAGGCCAGATAGAAGTGGCGTCCCAGGGTATGGGCCTCGGCGATGCCGATCGCCAGATTGTCCTGCAGGAAGTCGTTGTTCCTGACCCGCAGACTATAACGGGGCAGGCCGGCATAGACAGCGTCGGCGCCATAGGCAAAGGCGTAGCGGGCATTCTTCAGCGTACCCGCGGGGGAGAGGAGTTCCGGTCGTTTCATGGGCTATTTTTTAAAATTCAACGCAGGGTAACCTGCAAGGTCTCCACTATGGTACCAAGAAACATCCGTTCCCTCTCCACCTCCAGCTCGACCTTATCACCAACCTCCCTGTCCATCAGGGCGATACGGATGTCGGCATAGCTGTTGATCGGCTGCCCGTCTATGGAGATCAGTCGATCCGATTCCTCCACCCCCGCCTCCCTGGCTGCGCTGTTCTCCACAAACCCATCGATACCGGGTGGTGAACTGTCGGTATCGAGCAGAACCCCCAGTTTTCCCGCTGCCGGCAAGTCCCGCTTCTCAGCCAGGATCAAATAATCCGCCATCTTCCGATCCAGCTCAGTGGCCGCATCCACATTGAGGATGATTGCCTGGCTGGCGTCGATACGGCGCGACAACCGCTTGGGGATACCGTCGCCATACATGAGATGGCCGACTCCCGCCAGAATCACCAGATGGGATTCAGGATTGCGTAGCATCCACTCCGCGGCCCGCTGTGCCATCCCTTCGTCCCATAACAGCTGAACCTCAAGGAAGTTGTCGAAACGCCTCCCCTCTGTATGGGGGTGGGCATCGAAGATCGATTGCAAGCGTTGCCGGTAACCCTGGTTATCCCTGTCGATATCAGCGGGCAGCCTCTGTTTCAGCGCCTCGGACAGACTTTCGATACCCTCTTTTCCCACCTGCCGGGTAATCTCACTCTCCAAATTGAGGGCAATCAACGGAATGCCATACTCCCTGGCGTATTGGAAAATGGGCCGGTAGAGCCGATAATCGAAGCGCCAGCGATCGAAATACTCCGACTGCCGGATCATGTCTGCCTCATCGATCTCCCCGGCGATATAGCGGTCGAGGACATCCTGGTAGGGCTGAAAAAAGAACTCCAGCCCGATTCCCAGGTCTGAATGCTGTGCATGCAGCCCTTTGATGATCGCCAACTGGTTGAGATGGTGTTGATATTGATCATGACTCTCACCGACAAAGACAACACGCCGGTCAGAGACCTTTTCTATCAGACTCGATACATCGATCATGGCCGCAAGATCGATCACTGGATCCGGCGCGGGCTCATCGGCCCTGGCGCCTGTTACCGCGCAGGCCAAGAATAAAAACAGCAAACGATAATAGAGCACAACATTCTCCCATGACGATTGACTCAATGCGCCTTATGACCAATAAATCCATAATCTATTGCATCCTGTTGTGGCTGACGCTATTTTCCAAACCGCTTTTCGCCAACCCTGCGGTTCACCATCAGCTGCAGGTCTCCCTTGACCCAAGCAGCCAGCAACTGCAGGTAACAGACCACATCACCCTCCCCTCCCAGCACAAGGATAGTGCATCTCAACCCGGCATCACACATCAGGGCCAACTGCGATTCTTACTTCATCGCGACCTCAGTCCACGTAGTATGACATCAGGTGTGAGTCTGAAAGAGATCGGACCGATTTCTGAAACGGCTTCTTTGATCGAATACCAGATCAGCATGCCTGAAGATCAGCACCATTTCACCCTGGAATATGGCGGGAAGATTGCCCACCGGCTGACCAGACTGCGGGAGAGTCCCGGGCGGACCAGCGAACGCCTGCGCGGCACCATATCGCAACAGGGTGTCTATCTGGATGCCGGCACCGCCTGGTATCCCCTCTTCAACGATGCGCTGTATACCTTTGAGATGCAGGTGAATCTCCCCGCATCCTGGCTGGCGGTGAGCCAGGGTGAAGGCCCCGAGATTCACCGGGACGATGAGAGAAACACCATCCGTTGGCGCGAGACATCGCCACAGGACGATATCTACCTGGTGGCCGCTCCCTACACCCTCACCCGTAAATCCTCGCACGGCATCGAGGCACAGGTGTTTCTGCGCCAGCCGGATCCCCCATTGGCGGAGCGCTATCTACAAGCCACGACGCGCTATCTGCGACTCTATCAATCCCTCATCGGCCCCTATCCCTATGCCAAGTTCGCACTGGTGGAGAATTTCTGGGAGAGTGGATACGGCATGCCCTCCTTCACCCTGCTGGGACCCCGCGTACTACGTCTGCCCTTTATCCTGCACAGCTCATACCCCCACGAGATCCTGCACAACTGGTGGGGAAATAGCGTTTACATCGACTACCACAGCGGCAACTGGGCAGAGGGATTGACCAGCTACCTGGCCGACCATCTCCTGGCCGAACAGCGGGGGCTGGGGGCCAATCATCGGCGCACGGCGCTGAAGCGCTATGGTGATTTCGTGCGTAGTGAAAACGATTTCCCGCTGACAGAATTCAGGGCCCGCCATACCACAGCCAGTCAGGCGGTGGGCTATGATAAAAGCCTGATGTTTTTTCATATGCTACGGCGACATCTCGGTGATCAGGCCTTCATCCAGGGCCTACAGACATTCTTCCGGGAAAACCTTTTCAAAAGCGCCGGGTATGCCGATCTGAAACAGGCCTTCGAGAAGGCCGGGGGCGGCTCATTGGATAACTTCTTCCAACAATGGACCGAGAGAAACGGCGCCCCCCGGCTGGCGGTCAGTGACCTGACCCTGGAGCAGGGCAAGGACGGTTTCATCATCCGTGGTAACCTGCAACAGACTCAGAATGCCGCTCCTTTTTCCCTGGAGATCCCCGTACTCACAGGCTTGACGGATGGAGGAGTATCACAAACCACCCTCTCATCCAATAAGCGGGAGACCCCCTTCGAACTCGAGTTGGAAAGTGAACCGCAACAGTTGGTATTCGATCCCTGGTTCGATCTATTCAGACAACTCGATCCCGCGGAAACCCCGGCGACCCTGAGTCGTTTGTTTGGCAGTCAGCAGGTATTGATTGTGCTCCCGGCCAAAGCCGACAAAGGGATGCTGCAGGCCTATCGAGATTTAGCCCAACAGTGGCGTAGTGGTTATGACGAGGCGGAGATCCGTCTCGACAGCGAACTGGAGCAACTGCCACAAGATCGTTCCATCTGGCTGCTTGGCAAGGAAAACCGCTTTCACGCCAGGTTAGTCACACAGCTATCCGGCCTACCCTTTTCTCTACAGCCTGACAGCATCAATCTTGCTAACACCCAATATCCAACCGGAGAACATAGTTTTGTACTCAGTCAGCAAAACCTGAACAACGGCCAGACCATGGCGTGGGTCGTCGGCAATTCCAATGCATCAATTACGCGACTGGCGAGAAAGCTTCCCCACTATGGCAAATACAGTTATCTTGTATTCAAGGGAGACAAAGCAGAGAACCTGCTCAAGGGAGAATGGCCTATCATTCAATCACCGCTACAGTTCAACTTTTCCAAGGATGGGAAAGCACACGAAATGCCTGAACCCGGACCACTCATTACCATGCCTGATTAATTATGCGCCTTTGCTGTTTCGCAAACATCCTGCGAGGATTTCATCTGTTGCAACGCTGCCTTGGGTTAGTCTGCCTCAGTCTACTCTTGCCTTCAGCAACTGTAGCAGCTGATATCAACCTAACTCTGCCAAGGTATCGAATACAACCGGATGAATTGGCGGTCGTGGTGAATGACCGGGATCCACTCAGTGTCAAAATCGGTGAATACTACATGCAGGCACGCAAGCTACCGCAGGAGAATCTGCTGCATCTCACCTTCAATCCCCAATCAAAATCACTCCCGGTGGGTCAATTCAAACCGCTCCGCAAGGCATTACTGAAAAAAACCCCAGCCCATATCCAGGCCTATGCACTAACCTGGCGCACGCCCTATCGCGTTGGTTGCATGTCCATGACTTCAGCCATTACCTTTGGCTTTGACAAGGCCTGGTGTTCGAAAGATCGCTGCGCAACCACCCGACATAGCCCCTACTTCAACTACCAGGGTGCAAACCCTGTTGATGATCTATCCCTGCGTCCTTCCATCACCATCGCTGCGGAAAACTTCGCTGACGCCAAAAAAATAATCGACAAGGGACTGCTTGCCAACAACAGCCTGCCCCGGGGAACCGCCTACCTGGTCAGCACCAGCGATAAACATAGAAATGTGCGAGCCATAGAATTCCCCAGTATAAAAAAGCGAATGGACGGCTGGATAGCGAGCGAGATCGTACAACAAAACAACCTGCGCTACCGCAATGATGTGCTTTTCTACTTCACCGGCAGATCCAAAGTCAGCGGCTTGGAAACACTGGCCTTTCAACCCGGCGCGATTGCGGATCACCTCACCTCAACGGGAGGTAAATTGACAGGAAACCAGCAGATGAGCGCCCTGGAGTGGCTGAAAGCGGGCGCCAGCGGCAGCTACGGCACCGTCGTCGAACCCTGCAACCACCGGGGCAAGTTCCCCAGCCCGACCCTGGTGATGGAACACTACGGCAGTGGCAGCACCCTCATCGAGGCCTATTGGAAAAGCGTGCAACAACCCGGCGAAGGCATCTTCATCGGCGATCCCTTGGCGGCTCCCTTCGATCATGTGGAGATTATCAATGGAGAACGAGAGACCAAACTACGCACACGTAATTTAAAGCCAGGCAACTACCAGTTGATCCATGCCCCCAGCCCCATCGGCCCATTTACCCCAATTGAAAATCTGCTGGTAAGGTACCATCAAGAAGAGTTGACGCTTCCGCGATTAGGGGAGGATTTCTATCGTTTGCAGCGCCTTGAGAAGTAAGAAACAAGCTGTGAATGAACTCGACTCTGGTCTGAGTTTCCTCTATGAATTATCGATATTCACCCTTCTTTTCAGCCAATTAACCCGCATGTTTCATCCGGGCTAGCCCGAATGTTTCATCCGGGAACGCGATGATCGTGCCGGGATCGCCGTTCAGATGCGGATTTGTGATTGAGTTAATAGCCTAAGCTATTGAGAAGTGGCACAGGGATGTGCCGTTT
>JASFJX010000043.1:0-12206 GCA_050119385.1 Candidatus Thiodiazotropha sp.
GTCGTTGATGATAATGATATTAATCTTAAACTCATTAGCACTCTGATGCGTGATAACGGCGCTAACGTCACTGAGGCCAGCGATGGCTTACACGCGATATCGCAAACCCTGAAGAGGAATTTTGACCTGATTTTAATGGATATTCATATGCCTAAAATGAAAGGCACAAAAGCGGCGGAAGTGATAAGACAAAATGAGTCAGGCAACAAACACACACCAATTATTGCATTGACAGCAGATGTGGTTCCTGCGACGAGAAATCAGATAAAAGAATCCGGCATGGATGGCTATCTGCTAAAACCGATCGATGAGAGGCAAATATGGTCTATCATCAAGAGCATTTTCGACCGTCAAGAGCCACTGGGCTATTACGAATCAGAGACCACGGAAAAGATTAGGAAAATTGATAAAAATGAACTACAAGTCATAGACAACAAGAAATTACTCGATATAACTGGTGGTGATCAGAATCTGGCAAAAGAGATGTTAAATCAGCTCTGTAGTGAATTGCCACAACAACTTGACGACATACATCAATATATACAATTGATGGATTGGGAAAACTTGAAGGAGATAGCACATAAGATGCGCGGTTCTACCTCTTCATGCGGCGTACCGGCACTCGACTTCTCAGTACAGCAACTTGAACAGGCCACGGCTTCAAAGCAGGCAGATCAACTACTCGAAGAGTACAAATCTGTGGAACATGAGGTGAATCGACTGTTGCAAATCCGGGAAACCAGTAATGCCGTCTAGCCTGCCCGTTGGTATTTTCGATTCTGGTATTGGTGGACTCTCGGTATTACGACACATCCGCGATCTCATGCCGAGTGAAGATCTGATCTATGTTTCAGATAGAGCACATCTCCCCTATGGCAACAAGGAAAGCCGGTATATACTCGAACGCAGCGAGCGTATCGCGGGCTTTCTAATCCAGCAAAATGTTAAGGCCATCGTCATTGCCTGCAATACAGCAACAGCCGTTGCCGTTGCCTATCTACGAAACAAATTCTCGCTCCCTATTGTCGGCATGGAGCCCGGGATTAAACCAGCAACAATATTCAGCCATAACGGTATCATTGGTGTACTGGCCACAGAGGGTACATTGGTGAGCGGGAAATTTCAGAACCTGGTCGAGCAACATTCAAATGGTGCCGATATTTTCTATTGTCCCTGCCATGGCTGGGTCGAAGCGATTGAACATAACGGCGCAACTCACGACTCAACCGTCGAACTGGTGAAAAAGTCACTAATTCCGGTACTGGAAAAAAATGTCGATACCCTGGTACTGGGCTGTACTCACTACCCCTTCCTGAAAGATACCATTGAAAAAGTGGCTGGCCCCAGGGTCACAATCATCGATACCGGCCAGGCGGTAGCCAGACAGTTGCAACGCAGGTTGTCAGAATCGAATATCATCTCATCCAATCCAAACGCGGGTCGAGTGAGTTACTGGTGCAGCGGATCACCCGAAATAACCCAGGCCTTGATAACCAAAATTCAAGGCCATCCTTGTATCGTCGATCGCCTGCCCCTGGCAAGCTACTAACCTACGGGCGGGCCGTCAAATAGGGCAGGTTCTCATATATCCTGATGAACCGATCGATATAGGGACGTATGTCGGCTGGAAGCGGCAATTGCTCTATTTCTACAGCCGACAACATATTCTTCAAATGGACACCCAATCCAGTATCACCATCCATAACAAGATGCCTTTGGAAAAACAGGGTATCCGGATCCTCTTTACCACTAATCAATAACAGGTAATCATAAACAGACCCGGCGATGGCTAGATCGTTTTTTCTGCCGCTAGCCTCCGAGATTACACCATTTTTCAGTGTAAGATTATAATCGAGGCCAAGATCAGTCACCTTGATCTGTACAATCCGCCCTTGCAGAAAATCCAACTCCCCTTCTAGAAGCTCGCTACGAAACACTCTGTTCAGAAGTGAACTCAGGATGATCCCATGAGCTCTTTTGGGTATCAGCCGCAGCGGTAAGGATAGTGGCCCGGGCATTTTCGGACGTTGCTTGACTACATGCATGGTTATGCGCCTCAAAGGTTATCTTTCCATAACTCCGGTTCGGATATTGCCGTGCAAAACAGCCTGTTATTCAGGCTGCCTATTATTAACCCGGCACCTCAATAGGTAGGTTCAGGGCCTTCTTGTCGCCCCTAACAGGCTGTTGAAATCCTACTCATGTACTAAGGTAGGACGTTATCATACCAACACTCAACAAAATCTGCGAAAATTGCCGCCATGACCAATTATCGCCAATCGCCATACCTGCCCGGCAATCGAGAAGCCTATGCAACCTGGCGGGATGAAAAACTCAACAACTACCCTGAAACATTAGGGGATTTGATAGTAGAAATCCGCGATCCTCGTCAGCTCTCAACAACTGAACATGACAAGATTTACTCCCTTTGCCAAAAGGCCAATATGGCAATCTGGGCGGGCCTATCAGGGCATGATGCGGATAAACGAATTATCGGTGAACTCGGCTTGGCGTTCGGTCTCAGCCACCTTGACCACAACATGTGTGCAGACGACGACGCCATCACTTCACTGACCGTGCAATCGGACGCCTTGCGAAACGGTTACATCCCCTACTCCAACCGTCCAATCGCCTGGCACACCGATGGCTATTACAACCTTCCTGAGCAACAGATTCACGCCCTGCTGCTACATTGTGTCAACCCTGCCGAGCAAGGGGGGGAGAATGACCTGCTCGATCACGAGATCCTGTTCATCCAGATCATGGACCGGAATCCCGACTATATCCGCGCCCTGATGCATCCACAGGCCATGACCATTCCCGCCAATGTCGTCGACGGCGAAGAACTCAGGCCGGCGCGTACAGGCCCTGTATTTGCCGTTTACCCGGATGGCCATTTACATATGCGATATACCGACAGAAGCCGTAGTATCGAGTGGTTGGATGACCCGCTGTTGAAAGAGGCGGTCGAATACATGAAATCACTGTTGCATAGCCCCTCCCCCTGGCAATTCCATGCAAAACTGCAAGCCGGGCAGGGATTGATCTGTAATAACGTATTACATACCCGAAGTGGTTTCACAGATGGCGAACATGCCCGCCTACTCTACCGGGCTCGCTACTACGACCGCATTCACCAGTAATCTAGGCTAGCCCGAATGTTTCATTCGGGCTAAACGTCGTTGTGAAGGTCAAGAATACTCTTTTCAGCTGCCTCACCCTCGCTCTTGGCCCCATCGTTTCGTAAAAGCTCAAGCTGCTCCAGGTAGGTTTCGCTGACATCGCCGGTGACATAGTCACCATTGAACACACTGGTGTCGAAGCGATCGATATCGGTCTTGCCTTTCTTCTGCACCGCATCGATCAGGTCTTGTAGATCCTGATAGATCATGCGATCCGCACCGATGATATCCCTGACCTCATCCACACTCCTGTTGTGCGCCACCAGCTCACTGGCAGAGGGCATATCGATGCCATAGACGTTAGGGTAGATCACCGGTGGCGCGGCTGAAGCAAAATAGACCTTTTTGGCGCCCGAGTCCCGCGCCATCTGCACGATCTGCTTCGAGGTGGTCCCTCTGACCACGGAATCATCCACCAGCAAGACATTCTTGTTTTTGAATTCAAGGTCGATGGCATTGAGTTTTTGCCTGACCGATTTCTTGCGCACGGTCTGACCGGGCATGATGAAGGTTCGGCCAATATAGCGGTTTTTTATAAAACCCTCTGTGTAGCGCAGTTTCAACTCATTAGCCAGGGTCAATGCCGCAGTTCGACTGGTATCGGGTATCGGAATGACCACATCGATATCGTGACCCGGCCACTCCCGCATGATCTTTTTCGCCAGCTTCTTACCCATTCTGGAACGGGCCTTGTGAACGAAGACATTGTCGATGATGGAGTCGGGACGGGCAAAATAGACGAATTCAAAAATACAGGGGGACTTTACAGTGTGAGCAGCGCACATCTGGGAGTGCAATTGTCCCTTTTTACTGATAAAGATCGCCTCCCCGGGTTCCAGATCACGCACCCGTTCAAACCCCAAGGTATTCAGAGCCACGCTCTCCGAGGCAATCATATATTCCGTTCCCTGGTCGGTCTCCCGCTTGCCATAAACGATTGGGCGGATGGCATGGGGGTCTCGAAAGCCCAATAATCCAACCCCCGGTATCATAGCCACCGCCGCATAGCCTCCACGACAGCGGCGGTGCACACCCGCGACCGCCTTGAAGATATCCTCCGGAGCAATCCGCAACTTATTCTGCATCTGCAATTCATGGGCGAAGACATTGAGCAATATCTCCGAATCGGATGAGGTATTGATATGGCGCAGATCTTCGACAAAAAGATCCCTGGTCAGCTCCTCTGTGTTGGTCAAGTTGCCGTTGTGCGCCAGGGTTATACCGTAGGGTGAATTGACATAGAACGGCTGGGCCTCAGCGGAGGAGGAACAACCGGCGGTGGGATAGCGGGCATGACCTATGCCCATATTCCCCTTCAAACGCAACATGTGACGCGTATGAAAGACGTCTCTGGCGAGACCATTGGCCTTGCGTAGATAGAGTTTACCCTTTTCGCAGGTAACGATGCCGGCCGCGTCTTGTCCGCGATGCTGTAATACCAATAGCGCATCGTAGAGAGCCTGGTTTACCGGTGCCTTACCCACAATTCCCACAATACCGCACATGCTTCAGTTTCCCCCGATCAGTATTGGAAGTTTGCAGCAATATCACTTGGTAGATAGCTCTGCAGCCAAAGAGCAATATCTTTGAAAAAGGGGATCAACTGCGAGGATTGCCACCAGTTGTCGTTTGGGAATGGGGTCAATCCTGCCAGCAGAATGAGAACCGCCACGACCACAGCGCCCCTGGCAATACCAAAGAAAACCCCTATTAGACGATCTGTACCCGTTAATCCGGTGCTACTGACCAGAACTTTCATGAAGTGATTGATCAAAGCCCCAAGAATGAGCACAAGAATCAGTATGATGCCATAGGCTACACCTAGCCGTAATGACTGCACACTGATCCAGGGTTCCAACTGCACCGCCAACGGACGAAAAAACAACCAGGCAAGGGTGAAGGCAGCGATCCAAGTGGCAAGGGAAACGGCTTCCTGTACGAAACCGCGAACCAAACCGATGATTGCCGAGAGTGCGATGATCGCGATGATCAGAATATCGATCCAGAGCATATCGCCAACCTGTCGAGTGATCGCGTTGAGGGGGCTTCCATTGACATATCGGGTGGATAGATACCCAGCTCTATTGGGTCAGGACCTGCCTCGCAAGAAATTGGTGGAGCCAGGCGGGATCGAACCGCCGACCTCAACACTGCCAGTGTTGCGCTCTCCCAGCTGAGCTATGGCCCCGGAAAGCCGCGCATATTAGGGGATTATAACAGTTTTGTCCACTGCTTTTTCCCATTACCCCAATCACCCCCCCGGTTTGTCGATCTTGGCCCAGGAGTCACGCAGGGTGATAATGCGGTTGAAGACCGGCTCCTCTCTGGCGGCCTCGAGGCTGTCGAGGATGAAATAGCCTTCACGCTCGAACTGATACTGCTCACCCTCTGCCGCTGCCCCCAAGGCAGGCTCAAAGTAGCAATCTGTCAGGGTGCGCAGGGAATCGGAATTGAGGTTATCGGTAAAACTACCACCCTCCTCGACCCTGTCCGCCTCGGCCTTATTGAAAAGACGGTCATAGAGACGCACCTCACCCTTTATACCATGTCTGGCGGATACCCAGTGGATAACCCCCCTGACCTTGCGTCCCTCTGGATTTTTTCCAAGTGTTTCAGGATCATAGCTACAACGTAACTCGACGACCTCTCCCTGATTGTTCTTAATGACCTCTTCACATTTGATGACATAGGCATTGCGCAGACGCACCTCACCGCCACTGACCAAGCGTTTGAACTTCTTATTCGCCTGTTCTCGAAAATCGGCCTGATCGATATATATCTCACGGCAGAACTCGATTTCTCGCACTCCCATGGACTCATCCTTGGGATGGTTGGGCGCGGTCAATGTCTCACTCTTCTCTTCAGGATAGTTTTCAATCACCAGCTTCAACGGATGCAACACCGCCATGCGTCTCGGCGCATGGGCATCGAGATCCTCGCGGATACAGTTCTCCAGCATGCCCATCTCCACCAGGCCATCCGCTTTGGTGACGCCGATGCGCTGACAGAATTCACGGATCGATGCCGCAGTGTAGCCACGGCGCCGCATTCCGGCGAGGGTAGGCATGCGCGGATCGTCCCAGCCCTCCACATATCCTTCATCCACCAGCTGGGTGAGCTTGCGCTTGCTGACGACGGTGTACTCAAGATTGAGCCTGGAAAACTCGATCTGTTGCGGGTGATTTGGAATTGAGATGTTATCCAGCACCCAGTCGTACAGGGGCCTGTGATCCTCGAATTCAAGAGTGCAGAGAGAGTGGGTGATCCCCTCCAGGGCATCCGAGATCGGATGAGTGTAGTCGTACATCGGATAGATACACCAAGCCTCCCCGGTCTGATGATGTATCACCCCGTGGCGTATTCGATAGAGGGTCGGATCACGCATATTCATATTCGGCGACGCCATATCGATCTTGGCCCGCAACACCCGCGCACCGTCATCGTATTCGCCTGCCTTCATACGGGCGAACAGCTCCAGATTCTCTTCCACGGAACGGGAGCGATAGGGGCTCTCCCGGCCAGGTTCGGTCAGTGTGCCACGAAAAGCACGTACCTGTTCGCTGTCGAGATCGCAGACATAGGCCTTGCCGGTCTGGATCAGCTCGACCGCAAAGTCGTAGAGCTGTTGAAAATAGTCGGAGGCGTAGAAGAGGCGATCATCCCAATCATAGCCGAGCCAGCGCACGTCCTGCTGGATGCTCTGAACAAACTCGATATTTTCCTTGTGGGGATTGGTGTCGTCGAAACGCAGATTACACAGCCCATTATAATCCTCGGCAACACCGAAATTGAGCACGATCGACTTGGCATGACCGATATGCAGATAGCCATTGGGCTCGGGGGGAAAGCGGGTATGCACCCGTCCACTGTGTTTACCCGTCTGCAGATCCTGATCGATAATCTGGCGGATAAAGTTTGTCGGTGTGCTGCTATGCGATTTATTCATGGTGCCTACTTCATTGTCTCAGTTATGTCCGACGCGCAATCAACCTGCATTCGCCTCACGCTGATTAATATATTCAAGGGCCTTGTCGATGCGCCGTAAACTGGCCTCTTTACCCACCAGATAGAGGGTCACGTCTATCCCGGGAGAGGCCGCGCGCCCCACCAGGGCCACACGCAGGGGCTGGGCCACCTTGCCCATCTTTACATCCAACGCCTCAGCGATCCTGTCCACTGCGCCATGTAGAATCTCCGCTGTCCAGTCATCCAGACTGGCCAACTCATCACGTATACGCTGCAGGGGCTCCTTGGCGGCGGGACGCAGATGTTTCTTGGCGGCCTTCTCCTCATAGCTGTCGAAATCTCGGTAGCAGAAAGCACTCATCTCGGCCATCTCCACCAGGGTATTGGCGCGCTCCTGATGGGCCTCTGCAACCTCCACCAGATCGGGCCCCTGGGAGGGATCGATATCCAGGTTACCCATGTGTGGACTCAACAGGTGGGCGATGCGCTTGGGGCTCTCTTGCTTGATATAGTGCTGATTCAACCACAAAAGCTTGTCAGTGTTGAAGCTGGAGGGCGCCTTGTTCACCGCGTCGATATCGAACAGCTCGATCATCTCGTCGACACTGAAGATCTCCTGGTCCCCATGGGACCAACCCAGGCGTACCAGATAGTTGAGCAGTGCCTCGGGGAGAAAACCGGCCTCCCGGTACTGCATCACCCCCACCGCGCCATGGCGCTTCGACAATCGCGCACCGTCATCACCGAGGATCATCGGCACATGACCGTACTTGGGCGGATTCGCACCCAGGGCCTGTATAATATTGACCTGCCTTGGGGTATTGTTGATGTGATCATCACCCCGGATGACATGGGTGATCCGCATATCGAGATCATCCACCACCACCGTCAGGTTATAGGTGGGTGACCCATCGGTACGGCGGATAATCAGGTCGTCCAACTCCTCATTATTGAAACTGATCCTTCCCCGGATCAGATCATCCATCACCGTGATCCCGCTTTCGGGATTACGGAAACGGATGACATGAGGTTCGTCGGGACTCACCTCAAGATTCCTGCAATGACCATCGTAACGGGGTTTCTGTTTATTCTTCATCGCCTCATCACGCAACTGATCAAGACGCTCACGGCTACAGTTACAGCGATAGGCCAATCCACGGGCCAGCAGATCCTGGATCACCTCATCATAGCGGTCGAAGCGCTTGGTCTGGTAGAAGGGGCCCTCGTCATACTCCAGGCCGAGCCAGGTCATACCCTCGAGTATGGCATTCACAGACTCCATGGTGGATCGCTCCAGGTCGGTATCCTCGATACGCAGCACGAACTTGCCCCCGTGCTTACGGGCGTAGAGCCAGGAAAAAAGAGCGGTACGGACACCCCCCACGTGGAGATAGCCGGTCGGGCTGGGAGCAAATCGAGTACGGATGGTCATAGTCAAGCAAAGAATCCGGTAATGAGAAAAGCGCGATTCTAGCAGACCCTGTGTGTTTCGGAAGCCATGAAAGTGGATCGGGTAATCACAACCACCCGGCTTGCCGCACCGGAACTGTCCCGAATGTTTTGTCCAGGCTAGGAAAACATCGGATATTTCATGCCAACAACCAAAAACCATTTTCGGCTTTATCCACTAAACCTGCCATGCCTCGATTGACCCACCTCGATTAGCTCTTTAGAATGCCTCTCTCGTCGTGTTCGGGCGCATAGCTCAGCTGGGAGAGCGCTGCAGTCACATTGCAGAGGTCACAGGTTCGATCCCTGTTGCGCCCACCAATTCATTATTAATTTCAATAGGTTGCGAAACCCGTAGTAAACGCCCTCCCTCGCAACGTAGAAAAAACGTAGTAACCACCATCTTGGTCGACAAGCAACGCCAGCCCCGTGCATTGAGGGGTGGTGTGAATGGCAGTGCCATAGAACATTGGAACCTGATGGATGGGCGTAAGCTGGCTATTCCCGAACCGGTGGATCAAGCCGATGTTCTCATATTGCTTGGGGGATACGGCGATGCCTCTGGCACCTTCACGGCGGCAAACTGGGCGCACCAAATAGGAACACCGATATTGCCTGTGGCGACATTCAATATGGCTGCGGGCGAGATATTCGAACGGCATTGGGTAAGAACGGCATTGCGGCGGCATTGGGGACACCCATCATTCACACCCACTATAAATAACCATCAATCAATGAGTTAGATCTTTAGAAACTATCAACTGCTTAGATTAACTTAAGAAAATTGATTAATTGGATTTACAACCATATCCGTTGACTTTGATAATACAAATAGGTCGCCATAGAGCCCTAGCTCAGACCCTTACGTGCGCTACTAACGCATACGGCTCATGACTCGGGGTCCCGGCGGCTCGCTACGCCTTTCCGAGTAGAGAGCTTACCTCCAATCTCTTGCCGAATTAGCTCGGCGCACTGGGTGTACCTGTCTCTCGTGAACTCTGTGTGACTCAGATACATTAAGCGTATTACGCTTTGTAATACATGATTCAATGTAATACAATAGGTATTACAATTTAGTGTTAGAGGTATATTATGGGCACAAGATCGGTAAGGCTCGACGATGAGGCTGAATTGGCACTTGCAGATATCGTTGAGAAAACTGGAGTAACTATATCAGAAGCCATTAAGTGTGGACTGATTGAGTATAGAAACAAAGCTCGGGAGATCTCAGGAAAGTCACCATCAGACTTTTTCAACCACTTTGATCTTGGTGAGGGTGGCTACTTAGAAGCACCGGCTAGAGAAGCCGGCAAGTTAATCAAGGCCAAGCTTAAAGAGAAGCATAAGCAGCGATGATTATTCTTGATACAGGCCCATTGATCGCCTTGTTTGACCCCAAAGATCCCGACCATCAAAACTGTCATACTGAACTCAAGAAAATTAGAACGGCGTTGTATACAACTGAAGCAGTGCTTACAGAGGCCTTTCATTTGTTGGAACCAGGCAGTAGAGGCGCTGAAGGCTTAATGCAGTTCGTTATCGAGGGTTATGTCTCAATAGTACCGCTGGACAAGGACGGTACTATTCGTGCGTTCGAACTAATGAATAAATATGCCGATTGCCCCATGGATTATGCAGACGCATCAATAATCGTTATTGCAGAAGTCTTAAAAACGTTGTCTGTTTTTACTCTAGATGAACGCGATTTTAGTACTTATAGGATAAAAAAGGGGCACCGGTATTATAGCCCTAAGATTATTGGCTAAATATTAAGAATGCTGGAATTTGATGAGGTAATTTACGACACTTCTGACTTCCAGAAGAGAGTATCTTTCGGACCTAGTGTGGTGTCTCATAGGCCTTACCTTCCCTATCAACCCCAGCACGGATCAATCAACATCATCACCCTCTGCGGCCGGAGTCCGCCTCGATTTGTCGAACACACCATGTTGCAGGAAATACAACACCTGACGGATCACCTCTTCATCATTCATGATGAAGGTATGCCCCACATTCACCAGGTAAAAATCCTTCATCTCGGGCAGCTTGGTGCGTTCCACAGCGACCTTGCCGTCATCATCACCGGGTATCTCCGGAAGAAACCAAGGCTCCCCATCTGCTTTGCCCGCTATGATACCGATCTCACCGTCGATGGGTTTTAGGCTATTCGGCAGGCTGTTCTTATCGGTACCCAGCTCTTGAGCGGCGGGTCCCATAATGGTCTGGTAGAAAAAACCATCCTTCATCTGGTCAGTCACTTCGCTACCCCGGTTGGGCGGTGCCAGCATGACAATCCTGCCCAGATTCTCTATTTGATGATCCTGCAGGTAGTACCTGACAATAATGCCCCCCAGGGAGTGGGTGACAAAATGGACGCGTTCCGCCTGTTTAGTCTTGCAATAGGCCAATCCGGATTCAATGGCTGGCACTGATAACTCTTCGACACTCTGGCTCAAGCTGGGATAGCTCTCATTCCAGACATGGTAGTGTCGATTCTGCAAAGAGGTTTCGATATCACTCAGGGAGAATGAGGTACGTCCCATACCGTGTAATAGTATAACGCACTCATTCTGAGACGCCTGAGCATGGGATGTTGCAATCAACCACACTATAATGAGCCGGATAACATGCTTCATTGATTTCTATAACGACCCTTCAGGATAGGCGCTTGGCGATACGGACCATATGCGCCAGTTCCTGCTCCAGCTCCTGACGCTTCTGTCGCAGATAGGTCTTGAGCTCCCGCCGGCGCAGAAAGAGCAGGAACACCCGGACATTCTCCCGAATACGCCGCAGCTCTCCACGCACCGTCAGAGTGACCACACTGCTGAGCGCCAGGGTAAAAATATATCCACTCATCCATAATAAACCTAAATAGTGAAAAACCAGATAACTCTGCAATAGCCAAAAGGTGGCAAAAAAAACCAAACCCAAAATTATTTTGGTCGTATCTGACTGATTAGTTCCCTTGGCAAAATAGTGTGTGAGGTGGTTTGTCAGTTTATAGGGAATATAACTGTTGATAATACCCCAGGCGACAACCGGAAAGACAACGAGCGACATCCAGACCATACGCAGCAGATAGAGCACAATCAAGGTTGGTTTGTATTCGATAGTCAGCTGATAATCCTTCACCCCGCAGTAGCGGCAGATCTTCTCAAACTGTTTTAGTTGGCTTATCAATGCCCTCACTCGATCGGGCTCATATTTCCTCAATAGTTGTTTCGCATCTATCAGGCGTTGCTGTGCCCGCAGGCGCTGCTGTAGGTTGCACTGGCGGTATTTACCATGGCGAAAGGCGAAAAAACGCTCCAACCTGGGAACATCATGACTTTGACCCTCGGGAAATATGATCAGAGTCTCCCCTTTAGCCAATAATTCATAACAACGCTTAAATGTATCCCTGTTACTACTGACATCCACTCCGGGGTCACCGCGCCGGTAAATAGGGACGGCACCGATGGAATCCAGAACAGGTTTGAATCAAACAGGCCGCTACGCGCCAGTGGTCGAATGGCTTTGGTTGTCGCGGCCTGCAGTACGACGGCATCCGCCAGGGCGTTGACATGGTTTGCGCATAAGATTATGCCCTGCCCCATTGGCAGGTTT
>JASFJX010000044.1:0-12171 GCA_050119385.1 Candidatus Thiodiazotropha sp.
CATTATGTTAATCAAGCGTATTTGTGTATAGTACTGATAAAATTCAAATATCAGCTTGTTAGTGGATGCCCTCCACCATTATCGAACGACTGGCAAGGGCCAGAAAGTGGGTATTGCTGACCGTATTAGTACTAATCTACCCGTACTTTTCACCCCGCCCCATAATAGGCGGACCCGCTAATCCAGGTTTAATTTAAAACGGGTGTTATTGCTATCAACATCAAAGGAGCCAACCGCATTGCGGTTCTAATCAATAATAATGGGAGGTGGGTATCGCGCCTGTGGTTACCTGACAATTTTATGGGTGCCGCATCATGAGCAATGAGAACCTCTATCTACGATTTGCCCGCGACCGCTTCAGCCATGCTGCCGAACGCCCGTTCCTGATGACACCAGGCCGTGAACGGTTGATGTACGCTGAGCTGGATAGAGCCACAGGTCAGATGCAGAGTCAGCTACTGAAGCTTGGTGTCGAGCCGGGCGATCGGGTCATGGTGCAGGTCGAGAAATCCTATGAAGCAGTGCTCCTCTACCTGGCTTGCCTGCGCACCGGTGCCGTCCATATACCACTGAACACCGCCTACACCACCGCCGAGGTGGAATATTTCATGGGTGACGCAACACCCAAGTTGTTTGTCTGTACGCCATGTGGGCATGACGACCTGATACCGATTGCTAAGCGTGTCGGCGTGCCCCACCTGCTTACCTTGGATAGTGACGGTAACGGCACATTGTTGCTTGGGCTAGCCAGCCTGGACCCGGATCCGGTGGTGGTCGACCGCAAAGGTGACGATCTGGCGGCGATCCTCTATACCTCAGGCACCACAGGTCTCTCCAAGGGCGCCATGCTCAGCCATGCCAACCTGGCCTCGAACGCAGAGGTGCTGCATGGATACTGGCACTGGCAGGATGCCTATGACGTTTTGCTACATGCGCTGCCGATATTTCATGTACATGGTCTCTTTGTCGCCCTGCACTGTGCGCTGTTGGGTACCTCACCGGTTCATTTTCTACCACGCTTCATCATCGATGAGGTTATCGAACACCTTCCAGTGTGTAGCGTGATGATGGGTGTACCGACCTTCTACACCCGGTTATTGGATGCGGATGCCTTGAACGCCGATCTATGCCGTAACATGCGCCTTTTCATCTCCGGTTCCGCACCGCTGCTGACGGAGACCCACCGCGCCTTCGAAGCCCGCACTGGGCATCGAATCCTCGAGCGCTACGGTATGACAGAAACGGGAATGATTACGTCGAATCCCTATGATGGCGAACGGGTTGCCGGTACGGTAGGCTTTGCCCTGCCGGGGGTCTCGGTACGCATCGCCGACAAGCATGGAATTGAGCTGCCTCGCGGCGAGACCGGCGTCCTAGAGATGACAGGGCCGAATCTATTCAAGGGTTACTGGCAGATGCCCGAGAAGACCAAAGCGGCATTTCGCAACGACGGCTGGTTCATTACCGGTGACATGGCGGTAATGGATGAAGCGGGTCGTATCAGCATTGTCGGTCGCGCGAAAGACTTGATCATCTCCGGCGGTTACAATGTCTATGCGAAAGAGGTCGAGAGCGAGATTGATGGGATACCCGGGGTCAAGGAGTCTGCGGTAATCGGTGTACCCCATCCGGAGTTTGGCGAGGGTGTGGTTGCCGTGGTTGTACAGGATAGTAGCCATGAATTGACCGAGAGCGATATCATAGCACCGTTACAGGAGCGTCTCGCTCGATTCAAGCAACCCAAGCGAGTCTATCTGGTTGATGCGTTACCTCGAAATACCATGGGTAAAGTACAGAAGGCGCAACTACGTGAAAACTATAAAGAAAGCTATACGAAATAACAGGCCATCATTATGCTGACAGCTGAAGAACTCGAACAACGCATATGCGAAGGAATACCGATTGCGGCGCAGATGGCGTTCCGGGTATGCGATCTACAGCCGAATAGTATCGCGGTAACGGCTGGCAGTAATGAGAACATCAATGTTCACGGCACCGCTTTCGCGGGTTCCATCTACACGATCTGTACCCTGGCCCTGTGGGGATTGGTAACAGCAAGATTGCCCAAGGGAGCAACCCTGGTACTGTCGGAGAGTAACATTCGCTATCGCCAACCGGTGCTTGGTGAGATCGATGCACACTGTACGATTGAGCAAGAGAGTTTTGAGAGTTTTCTCACAAAGCTGCATCAGTTAGGCCGATCACAACTTAAAGCCAGTGTTATCGTCCCTGGCATAGAAGGGGCCGCTGCCGAGTACAATGGCACTGTGTTCGCGCGACTGGGGCGTGCCCTCAAGTAATTATCAAACATATGGTCTCTTATTCCAAAGGGCAAGTGCGAACAGAGGGTCTGACAACGTTGTTCTGAAGCAGCTATCAATATCGGCCAAATCTGGGTGGCGCCCCTGCCCGACTGCCATACCACAACTCTGCACCTTGTCGAATTGGGTTTCTCTCTATTGACTCGGATCTTATACACGATCCACGTGGGTTTCCACTTCTTTTTTGCGACTAATCTCATCCAATCCCTCTTGCAGTTTGAGTCGATCGAGAGAGACTAGTGGCAGACTGACAAATATTTTTATGCGGTTTTCGAGCTCGAATAGCGTCCTGCGGAACGCAATCATGCGTATTGCCACATTACCTTCCAACGAGGTTGGATCGGCTATGCTCCAATGTGCCGTCATGGGTTGTCCAGGCCATTTCGGACATGTCTCAGCGGCTACATCGTCACAAACTGTGAAGACGAAGTCCATCTCTGGCGCATCCTCAGAGGCAAACTCAGACCAGTCTTTGCTGCGCAGATCTTCAGTTATATAATTATTGTGTCGCAGTACTTCCAGTGTCATCGGATGAACTTCTCCGCTCGGTTTACTCCCCGCGCTGAACCCATGGAAACGTCCTTGGCCAAACCGGTCGATTAAACGTTCTCCCATGATGCTTCGAACGGAGTTGGTGGTACACAGAAACAGCACATTATAGATTTCTTTAGTCATATGGCTCTCCATAGTCAGTAAATCTGATTCCATTTCTGTATTCAATAGTATTAAGCCTATATAAATCCTATATTATGCATGGGCATTTCGATTGCATGCCATTTCCCATTTTGTTGAGCAAATTATGATTCACTTCCTTTCATTTAAAATACTTCCGTCTCAATAAATTTATATGGTGAATAGATTATGGATTTAGCAATATGGTAATAATGACTAGAATCGCAATTTAAAACTGATTAAATCATTTTATCCTCACATAAGAATAATGATAAGTTAGTAGTATCTGGTTGTGGGAAATTGTTGGCCTATAGATATCTCACCTTGTCGTTGTTCTAAACTTGAATTTAAAGGGCGTTTAAATTTTTTATGTGGGCTTTTGCTGTGCAAATCACGATCATTCACAGCCAAGTTTCCGGTCGATTGCGGATCAGCTTACCGGGTATCTATCGTTCATCCGCCATGAAGTACCGAGTGGAAAAGCTAGTCTCGAATCTGCAGCAGGTACGAAGTGTAAAGGCGAGTGAACTTACGGGTCGGGTACTCATCATTTTTGATCCCCATCTGTCATACAAAGATTTGTTGCCAGTATTAAAGTTGGCGTTACAGGATTTCTTGTCAGATATCGTTTATGAATCGGCAGAAAATTCTCCTAACACGACCTCTTCCCATTCGAAGTCTGATAATCGCAGATCGTATCATAAACAGAGGCAGCAAATGCTTCCTTGGCATGCAAAGACGCTGCAAGAGATCCTCGCCAATCTTGAGGTTGACCCCAAACGGGGTATCAGCGCTCAAGAGGCTGCAAAACGCTTCGCCTACTATGGCCCCAACAGTCTTGAGTCGGTAGATCTGCACTCCAGAATCGAAATGCTTCTCAAACAGATTAAGAGCCTGCCTGTTGCCATGTTGGGTGTGTCCGCCGCGATTTCTGTTGCTACCGGAGGCTTTGTCGATGCCGGAGTTATTCTCGGCGTAGTAGTGATCAATGCGGTGATCGGTTTTTTCACAGAGGAGAATGCCGAGCGGACCATTGCTGACCTCGGAAAACTGGGTCCCAAATATGCTGATTTATTACGGGAAGGACGTCCCATGCGATTACCCATCGAGGAGGTCGTGCCAGGAGATATTTTACATTTAACGCCTGGCTGTCTGGTGTCAGCTGACGCACGATTGTTCAGCGCTCATAGACTCACACTGGATGAATCGGCACTTACAGGAGAGAGTATGCCGGTTCATAAGTCTGCGGGTCGGGTGCTTCCCATGGATACCCTGTTGGGGGATCGCAACAACATGATCTTCATGGGCACTTTGGTAACAGGCGGTGACGCCGTTGCAGTCGCTGTCAATACCGCCCAGGCAACAGAGTTGGGTCAGATTCAGTCCCTGGTCGATACAACCCGTCCCCCTGAAACCCCCATAGAACAACAACTCGATAAACTCGGCACTCAACTGGGCGTGCTCAGCGCTGTTACCTGTGCCGGTGTTTTCCTGTTGGGATTGCTACGCGGACAGCCTTGGCTGCAGATGCTTACCTCAGCCATGTCACTGGCAGTGGCTGCAGTACCTGAAGGCCTTCCCGCCGTGGCCACCTCCACCCTGGCCCTTGGGATCCATGACATGCGAAATCGCAAGGTGGCTGTTCGCAAGTTGGAGGCTGTGGAATCTTTGGGCTCGCTGCAGGTGCTCTGTCTGGACAAGACAGGAACACTCACGGCCAATCACATGACTGTGGTCGAAGTCCATCAGGATGCACTCGCCCTCAAGGTCGATAAGGGAAGGTTCTTCGATGGTGACCGGGTTGTTCTCAGCGTCGAGTCGCTCGCTCTAAGGCGCATGCTCGAGGTGATCAGCCTGTGCAATGAGGTGGAACTCAACGGCCAAGGCAAAGAGACAGAATTCTCCGGCTCACCCACAGAGGTGGCATTGCTGGAACTGGCGCTAAGCAACGGTATTGATGCCGCTGCGTTGCAACATCGCTATCCGCGTCTTTTGATAAAGGAGCGCTCAGAGGGCCACCCATGGATGACGACTGTCCATCGATTGGATAACAACCGAAGATTAGTTGCTGCCAAGGGAAGCCCTGCACAACTCCTTGAGCGTTCCAGCGCCAGATTGACTGGCGAACAGGTGGTTCCCCTGGACGATAATGCGCGTCAGAGTATTCTTCTGATTAACGAGCAAATGGCCGCCAAGGCGCTGCGCGTACTTGGCGTTGCGTTCCGAATCAGCAATAAGACCAAAAGCAAGGATACCAATAACCTGGTTTGGATTGGCTTGGTTGGAATGGAGGACCCCCTGCGACAGGGCATGGCCGACCTCATGGCACGTTACCATAAGGCTGGCATAAAGACAGTTATGATCACGGGGGATCAAAGTGCTACTGCCTATGCCATAGCCCGACAATTGGAATTGAATGAGAATGGGGCCATCGAGATCCTCGATTCAGCCAATCTTGACAAGGTAGACCCGGAACTGTTGGCAGGACTTGTAAGACGGGTCGATGTTTTTTCCAGGGTCAGTCCTGCACATAAGTTGCGCATTGTGCAGGCCCTGCAAAATGCTGGCTATGTAGTGGCCATGACCGGGGATGGTATAAACGATAGTCCCGCCTTAAAGTCAGCCGACATCGGTATCGCCATGGGCTCCAGTGGCACAGATGTGGCTCGTTCCGTCTCGGACATGGTGATCGAAGACGATAATCTGCACACGATGGCTGAAGCGGTCAGACTTGGACGTTCCATCTATGCCAATATCCGTAAATCGGTACACTATCTTGTATCGACAAATTTTAGTGAAATCGAAGTGATGTTCATCGGTGTCGCCATCGGCCTTGGACAGGTTCTGAATCCTATGCAACTACTATGGATTAACCTGGTGACCGATATCTTTCCTGCATTGGCACTGTCACTGGAACCACCTGAAGAGGATGTGATGTGTCAGTCACCGCGACCAGCCGATGAAGCAATCATCACAAAAGAGAAGCTACGAATAATGGCAGTCGAGTCAGCATTCATCACTGCCGGATCGCTCGCCGCCTATCTTTTCGGCAGGGCTCGCGGAAGTACGGCACTAGCCAATTCGATGCTGTTTCACAGTCTCACATTGGCACAACTGATGCATACAACCTCCTGCCGAACAGATGACTACAACCTGTATACTCGTAGGGGCAATCGCGCTCGCAATCATTGGTTGGAGTTGGCGCTCGGTGGGACTGCTCTGTTACATCTGACCACCCTGCTTGTACCCGGAGTACGACGTTTACTTGGTACTGCGCCGCTTAACGCAATCGATGCTGGAGTTATGCTGGCCTGCGCCGGTGTGCCGCTGTTGTTCAATGAGGGGTTCAAGACCCTACGCCAACAGAAATTATCTACCAACAGGGAGAAGTCATCATGAAACCGGATTTCGTATTTACCTCGGTTTCAGTAACCTCGGGTCACCCGGATAAATTATGTGACCTGATCAGCGATGCGATCCTTGATCGCTATCTTATGCAAGATCCGGCAGCACGGGTGGCGGCGGAGTGCGCTTTGACCAGTGGTGTAGTGTTTCTGTCCACGAGAGTCCACTCCGATGCCAATGTCGACAGCGCAGAGATTGCCCGTGAGATGGTTAAAAGCGCCGGTTACCTAAGTGGTGAATTCGATGCCGAAAAGTGTTCAGTAATGATCAGTCAGGACAGGCTTCCACGCTATGCCTTCCCTCGAATAGCACTGAGCGAGCATGATCCGGCAGATATCGCCCGTATTCCCTCGAGCCATTCAATTACCTTGTTTGGCTACGCATGTCGTCAAACACCAATCCTGATGCCATTGCCGGTAGTACTAGCCCGTCGACTGGCGCAATGCCTGCAGGAGGCGATTGGCAGCAGCGAACTAAACTACCTCTCCCCCGATGGACAGGTTCATGTATCTATAGCCTATATCGATCGTCAACCTATTGGCATTCGCAGAATAGATCTATTTGTGACACAGCAGCCGGGGTGTAACAGATCCCAGGAACAACTACGTGGCGATCTGCAGGAGTTGATCATTGAGCCAGTCATCACCAATATGGAGATGCCCAATGGGTTGATGCCCAGTATCATTATCAATCCTGAAGGGGTGGCTACAGGCGGTGGCCCCACCTTTCACTCTGGTCTGACTGGACGCAAGACCGGCATCGATACCTACGGTGAGTATTCCCGTAACTGCAGCGCGGCCCTCAGCGGCAAAGATCCGCTACGCATCGACCGTATAGGTGTCTACGCAGCACGTCATGCCGCCAAGCATGTGGTGGCTGCGGGTTTAGCGGATGAGTGTGAGCTATTGTTGAGCTATGCCGCCGGACAGATAGAACCTGTGAGCATCAGAACCCACACCTACGGTTCAGGCAGACTGGATGACCAGGAGATTTCAAGGCGTCTATCCGCAGCATTCGATTTCCGCCCGGGGATGATTGCATCATCTTATGGTCTGCAGCAGTTGCCCCATGAACGGGATGGTTTCTATCACCGACTTGCCGTTTATGGGCAAGTTGGCCGGGAAGGGTTGGACCTGCCCTGGGAGAGGCTCGATCACCTTGAAAACCTTAAAAATCATTAATCTGAACTCTGATAAAGCCTCATTCAGAGCCACGCAGAGCCGAATCCTCTGCGGGACGCCTCCCTCCGAGCGGGCCGTTGGGCGGTCATCCACGGTGTAACGTCGGCTTCCAATAGCGGGCTATTGCTGCACCAGTGCACCTAGTGTGGTGTAACGTATAAATGGCACATATCAGCGCGACGAGAAACCGTTAGCTGCAAGGCGCGTCTCGCAGGGAATGGCGTGCCCTTTACAAGAGACGCAACGCCGCAGATGACGGCTTCCCGTTGCGCCAGAAGGGAGGCCCACAAATGCCCCAATCCCGCGTTGCAGTCCTTGTTAAGGGAGGGGCCATTAACGGTGGACTGCGCCTTGTCTTGGGACATTTATAGGTCTCTGATATGTGCCATTTATACGTTACACCACACTAGCGGCTAACCGTCCAACAACTCGCTGTATGAGGCTTTGTTAGGATTCGGTTTAGTTGTCTTGGTCAGACCTCTCCCGATCCATATCCCGAAGGGTTTCGAAGGCATACCAGAAAAGACCGGCCGCAGGCCCAAGCACCTGACCACGATATAGCTGTGTTATCCCTAAAACAAGATAGGTGAAAAAAAGCAATGTACGGGTGTCTGCCTTGCCACCGCTGAAATCACTGATAGATTTGTCAAGCTGGCTAAATAGTTGCACCATTTGAGGCAGGGCGTTAACTCGTGCTTGTTCGGGCGCTTCTCCTATCCTGAGACCAAGTGCCTTCAGTTGCGGTAGCAGGCTTTGCCAACTCTGCATGGGATGTTGAATGATCAAACTGCCAGTGGATGCTCTGGGAATTACCTCTTCCACGCCATCGAGGCGGATGAATGCATCCGTCAGATCGATCAGTTCCTCCCCATTCTCGAGGGGAACACAAGACCTAAGTCTGGTACGGCCTTCGGTCTGATGGGCTATATACCAGGTGGCTTTCATTTTGGATAACCCTATCCCTAGTCAACATGGGGTGTCAGAGGGCACCCTTATTCGGTGCTTCGGCGTTACCGGATTGTGTCGATACTACTTCGGCATCGGACGGCCGGGTCTCGGGCTCTGTCCCCTTGGCCTCGTCTGATGGAGAGGGTGCTGACTCGACCACACTGCCGTTTTCATTGGCCATACGATCTGCGCGTAACTCCTCCTGAGTTTCTGCGATAAGATCCTCAAACTCCTCGCTTAGTTCAGCTATACCCTCGCGTCCCTTTTCATAGGCAATCAACCCCGCTTTGATGGCTGAGCGAGCCACCGGCCTCATCACTGGCCAAAGGGTGGCTACCAGCGCTGGTACCGCCAGGGCAAGTCCTGCACCCAGGGCCACACCTTTTGCAATATCGTTTTTAACGAGCTCATCAATAAGAGCCATTTTTCACTCCTGAACCCCCTATACCATAAGTTTAATCCTTGAAGGCGCCCTCTGCTGGCATAAACTTGTAGTAAGAGTTTAGAAAATGTATACGCTACTTCGAATAATAGCCGGCGTCGGACTTTTTACCTTCGGTTACTATCTTGGGAAACAGGTAGGTTCGCTCCAATCAGTCAGGGATGAGTTGGAAAAGTCTCGAATCAAATCAAAGAGACTCGAGGCATCGAATAGGGACAGGACAAAGACATGAGGGGTCGGGATGGCGCATGAGAGACCAGATGCCGTGAGTGAACTCCTGCCGAGAGTGATCGAGAAACAGGATCTACTGATGCTGCGCCAAGCACATGACCACCTGGAAAATCCCAGCCTGGCCGCGCGTCTTTCTAGTGTAGTGGGGACACCCATCGAGGTTGCACTCCAGCTTCTACCAAAGAGCTGGTACAAAAACCTACAGGCCACTGCAGAAAAGGCAATCAGCAAGTCTTTGGATAGCGCTATCTCTTCGATGGAGCATGTACACGACGCAAGTGCCCACGAAACCTACTATAAACTGCTGGTGGGAGGTGTCGGTGCATTGGGAGGTTTCTTTGGTCTGCCGGGTCTGATTTTCGAACTACCAGTCACGACCACTCTGATGTTACGCTCGATTGCTGAAATCGCACGCAATTCGGGTGAAAATATACAAATGTATGACACCCAGGCTGCCTGTCTTCAGGTTTTCGCATTGGGTGGACGCTCTGAGTTGGATGATGCTGCGGATACTGGCTATTACGGCGTACGGTTCGCTCTCGCCACCTATTGGCGCAGCGGCGTGATTGAGAACATGTTACATGGTGGTACAGCCGCTAACCTGGTCCGTGCAGTCGCAGCCCGATTTGGCATGGACCTTTCACGGCGTGCGGCAGCTCACTTGGTGCCGATAGCCGGCGGTGCCAGCGGTGCCCTGATCAATGTCATCTTCATGCAACACTTTCAGGAGATGGCCCGTAGTCACTTCACGGTACGACAATTGGAACGCAAATATGGTGCAGAAATGGTTCAACGCCATTATGAAAGATTCGATTCTGAAAAATAGTCGTCGATATATTCCAAAATCACTTTTTCAATTCGCTTACGTAACGGTCGGTAGATTAAACCAAGGGAGATATCGACTTCGATCAGATGTTCATACACCCGGATGAAGCCCGACGCGCCGGAATGCTTAAAAATGAGACGATCATCCTCTTTGACAAGCTCCATCTGGAGCGTCTCATTGAGTTTTTCGTAAAGTTGTTCGATGTGCGCGTGGATCTCCTCCGGTGGTAGTTGATGCTCACGCTCAATGTGGATAGTTGACATGGTTTTGCAGCAGCACAATACAATCTATATATATGACGATTTTATGACGGTTTTTTGTCGATTTCTGTAAAAAACCTTTCATACAGCAGATGAAGTATTACACTATTGGCAGACAATGGTCTTCACCGTGCTTACCTTTGCATAGTGGTTTCCACACTGCTGATTACCGCCGTAGAACTTGAAATATTTCTTGTTCGACAAGGGGTTATATACATCAGTGGTCGAGGAGAAAATACACCCGCTCTGGAGCACCGCTAATTGTGGGATGCTACTGCCTACATAAGATACGGTTAATCAATCATCAGCATTTTTAAGAATGCCTTTAGCTACTCGCTGGTCTCTTCTTGGTTATACCCTTCTTTTTGACTGACATCTTCTTCTTAGACACCTTTTTCTTTAGCGATACCTTCTTTTTGACAACTGCACGCTTTTTGCTCACTTTCTTTTTGGTAGAGGTCGATTTTTTCTTTGTAGAGACCTTCTTTTTCTTTCTAGGAGCTTGCTTTTTTACTGTGCTCATCTGCGTCTTTTGAGCCACTTCACCCCGTAGTTGGTCAAATCTTAGACTCACCGCATCAATCACATCATTACCGATCTCTTCAACTTCATCGATCACGGTTTTCATCAATTGTGCCATTTGGGTTTCTGATACCGATCTCGCGGTTGATGACAGCTTTTCGGTTACAGCCACAACACCATCCTTTACCTCGGAGAGGACCAATTCTCCCGCTTTCTCAATCTCATTTATAATGACTGATGCTGACGACATTACAATGTCGGCAATTCCTTGTGTGCTTTCGGTTTTTTTGGATTTGCTTGACTTCTTGGCCATCTCGAAACCTCCCCTTTTGAAGGTTTTTCTATGTATTTAACTATAGCCACCTGTTTCTTGAGTACAAGAAGCACACAGATCCATTCAAGCCATATCATACTTTGTGAGTCGGTTACACTTTATTACTTAACTAATATTCCAGAAATATTATGCAAATTCATTAAGTTAATGTATTTTATAAGCAACCTGATGAAACATGCGGGCTAGGGTAATCCCTAGTGTCTCTGATATGCAGAAATCACTATAGTTGAGCTATCTGATTTTTAAATACTCTTTTTATCTTTGGTGACTATGTAAGAGCAATTTTTGAAGTAGTATCATGGAGGCATCTATATCATGTCATTCGAATATATTTCTCCAACATGCTTCTTTACTAATAACAACTATAAGCAATTATTGCCGGATGCTAGTTTGCACGCCAGTTTGGTTTCTATTTCAGAAGCAACAACCGATAATAGATTAAAAAAATATCTCAACTACGTTAGAGTTATTCAGGCGCACAAGTTTCAAGCATGGCATAACATACATTATAGTGACAGAAGAGATGACCCGTCATCATGGCGATTTACCTTCCCTACTTCAGGTTATACGGTATGCGTCAGAGAGTTATGGGGCACTCAAAATCAATAATTCCTTGTTCATATATCAGGACAAGGCTCACCCCGATCGATACGCTTGGTATTCACTACCGGGAGTTCTGCCTGATTGTCATAAAAACCTTTAATGTTGGATGGCTTGTAATCGCACTTTGCCAGTTGCATACGATCCAAAACCGATTGGTGAACCGCTTCGCCATCGGTTGTATGTTTTCCCATCTGTCGCTCGTATGGCCCCATAATCCGATAGGCAATTGTCATAGAATCATTTAAAACAGAATTGAAGCAGGGCCAGAAATGGGCAAGATAGTCTTTGTCACATTCTAGTCCGAGTGCCTCTGCCTTTTCCACCATCCAGTGAAGCGCCTCGTTGGCCAGGCCATCGGGAGAGTAACTGCCGCCCACATTACTATGCACACCGGCGAACCAGGCCTGCTGTAGTTCACCCTGCCAA
>JASFJX010000045.1:0-12124 GCA_050119385.1 Candidatus Thiodiazotropha sp.
AAAACCTGGACAGGGACACAATAAACTAAATTGGAACAATTTTTAACAGAAGCATAAACGGTAAAGTCGACTTATATGGTAATGTTAATTCAACTGTTTGATCCAACAATAGGGTATAGGATAAATCTGCTTTCGTTATAATCTGAGAATCCTGGGCAATCAACTTTTGTAAACAGAGTTCTCAACATTTGAAGAATGACATAGTTACTTAAAAACAGAAATTGCAAATGCAAAAAGGAATTAAACACATGTTACGTTTCAAGTTATGTGGTAAAGCCACATAGACTATTTGCAATAATTGGAAACACCTTACAAATCGAGGAAATTGAAGCACAAAAAAACGATGGATAAATTGATACGCAGTGAGTCACTCAACATCGTTCACTATCGCTCACTTTGACTTCTCGAATCAGTCGAAGTCAGTCAGCGCAGTGTTTGGCTCATATAGATAGTGATGATGAAGTTAACATTTGTAAACTTAACGTTATATTGGCCAATCATGGCAATAGTGTTCTTGTATCCAGCAGATCACTCCAAAGGGAGCATAATTCAGCCCCAACAGCCGCATGACGCTTTGATTCAAAATAATCGACTTCACCTCGTCCCTGAAACTTACCATTTCAAAATCACCGCGCCAACATTCGGGGGTGATCAGAATAGAGTTGGCACCCATACTCGAGTGGCTGCTGCCGAGCACGAGCAACAGTCTGTTATTTTAATTGCCGTCAATATCAAGTATATTGACATGTACCTGATACTCTATCCTCAATCCTTAAATTTATGTAGCTATGAAGCACATGGAGCTTATACCCAAACGATTTAAAGTAAAAGGTTGTAAAAGGAAATGAGAAAAGAGATAGAAAGCTGTAAAAAGGAAGTGAGGGAAAACAATGAAAGCACATCAATCATTGAATAGATATTCGGACGTTTTGGAGTTAGACACATTGCGTACTCAAGCCAACAAACCCATGGGAGTAGCCTACATGGTGGGTCGCCTCGAGCGGGCATTGCGACGCCAACTTCGCCAAGTTCTCGAACCACTAGGTTTAACACTTGCACAATACACTGCACTCTCTGTCTTCCACAGCAATGGGCGCCTTTCCAATGCTCAGCTGGCAGAGTGCACCATGGTCTCCCCGCAGGCCGCCAACGAGCTTATCAAGAGTATGGCGAAAAACGGCTGGATCCTGCGTAAACCCGATCCCAACCACGGCCGCGTCATCAATATCAGCCTGACTAAAGAGGGCAAGCTGTTGTTGGCCCGCTGCGACAGGGTGATAGCCAAGCTGGAACGGGAGATGCTGAAGGAACTCAGCAGCAAACAGATCGTTACATTGCACGGCCAACTGCGCGAGGCAGTAGGTGTATTGAGAGTAGTTGATTTAGAAGTCATCTAAATCAAATGGGAGAATGAAAGCTTTATAGAATGGATGTCTTTTCTATAGGATGTCATGTATATATGTGTTTATAGATTAATACAATCTACGATTACTTCGCGATTCACGGAAAATTGTTAACTTGCTGATAACCACATACTCTGTTATCACTACCTGGTAAAAACCTGCTTTCTTCAGATTGTAGATCTGGTATCTTTGCCATTAGGGAAGGAAATAATAAACCTAATAAACAAGCCACCCCATTCTAAAAAACTTTTATTCTTACTAACAAACTATACTCGGCAATCTTCCCTGGTGCTGGTGGATCTATATGAATTCACCAGCCCCGGATTTATCAGCTTCTAACTGTTGCCACTTCATGCCAACGCGGTTTCACGCATAAAATTGCCTTACCCTGACTTCCAGCTGCTCAGCCAATTGCCTGAGCTCCACTCCTGCATTGGCGGTCTCCTTGGAGCGTTCCGAGGTCTTCTGTACAACCTGACTTATCATTGTGACATTGCGATTGATATCCTCAGCAACCACGCTCTGCTCTTCCACAGCGGTGGCGATCTGACGGCTCATGTCATTGATCTGGCCTATCTCATGGGTAATGGTTGCCAGTGAGCGGCCAGCCAACGCCACCTGCTCCACACCAGCCTGAGCTCTGGTGCAACTGCTCTCCATCACCTGCGCAGCATCGCGCGCGCCATGCTGTAAGCCTGCTATCATACGATCAATCTCTTGAGTCGACTCATGGGCATGGCTAGCCAGCGCCCGCACCTCATCGGCAACCACCGCGAAGCCCCTCCCATATTCACCGGCCCGAGCTGCCTCAATCGCGGCATTTAAGGCCAGCAGGTTGGTCTGTTCGGCAACGCTCCGGATGACGTTCAAAACCTGACCAATATCGACAACTTGGGTTTCCAGTTCTCGAATCACACCGGCAGCCCTCTCCACGTCGCGAGCCAGTTGCTCTATCGCACTGATAGCTGTGCTCACTACCTGTTGTCCGCTGCCGGATTCGCTATCGGCCTGCTCTGCAGCCTTCGCCGTCTCACTGGCATTGATAGCCACCTCCTGCACGGTTGCAGACATCTCACTCATCGCTGTAGCCACCAGCTCAGTCTGAGCCTGCTCCATCTGCACCTCTTGATTCGTCTCATCGGTAATATTGCGCAAGTGGTCTGATGAGGTACCCAAAAGTTCGATAGCACCACGCACCTCGACGACGAAAGCCTGCAACTTGTTCATCAGGGCATCGAAAGAGGCAGCCATCTCACCCACCTCATTGCGCTCCTGAATGGCAGCACGAATCCCGAGATTACCACTCGCCTCAACTTCAGTGATGACCTTTTGTAAATGGATTATCGGCTTGGTCATATTGTGGCCTATCAACATCAGAAGAGTCACCAACAGCAACAGGATAAGCCCCCCACTCATACCAAAGTCAACCGCCTGAGCCCAGTAGATGAGATTTAAGTCATCAATGTATATACCGGTACCAACAATCCATCCCCAGGGTTCAAAACCCTTGACATAGGAGAGCTTTGGCACGGCTTCGGTGCCCCCTGGCTTGGGCCACATATAATCCACGAACCCGGCTCCGTTGCGCTTGACCTCATCGACAAATGCCACAAATAGCTTCTTGCCATTAGGGTCAGCGTTCTGGGAAAGGTCCCGCCCATCCAACTCGGGCTTGGTGGGATGCATCACCATTGCAGGTTGCATGTCGTTGATCCAGAAATAACCGTCCTGGCCGTAACGTACCATTCTGAGCGCCGCCTTTGCCGCCTGCTGCGCCTCAGCCGTACTCAATTTACCGCTGCTCTCCTGCTGACGATAAAATGCCAGCAGACCGTGGGTTGCCTCAACCAGCTCCTGAAGTTTCTCCTGACGATCATTATATAGATGGCGTTCCAAGGTCGAGATAGCTTGTATACCCAGCAAAACAATACCGCCGGCTGTCAAGATATTTACCAACCAGAACTTCTGCTTAAGGCGAAGTGAAGCAAAGAACCCCTTCATCTTATTACTCTCCTTGTTGATAAGTTGATGAGTCAGGCCAGGCCGCATTTTTATGAAAGGGGAAGTGAGCCCCCATACTTGATCGTTGCAGTACCAAAAACCTTAGCAATCCGACATAGCATTGAGAAGTATAGGAAACATCAACAAAAGCGCCATACTCTTGATTGGTTTAGAAAGGAGAAATAATCACTCTAGAGATCATCGAGGACGAGATGGAGCCCTTGAACAGTCAGCAAAACTCAGCAGACACTAACACTCCCCGGCTCGGCATAACCTCTATTGTGCGAAACCAATAAATTTCCTAGCAAAATATTGCGTCATTTGCGTTTTTTAATCTAATCATCAATATCAATCTTGAATCCCTTCAGCCAACTATAATCTCAAATATGGTCTGCATTTCTTAAGCCCTTTTTGCGGAATTTAATGTATCTAAACGACTCAAGAATTCAATACATCCTGCGCTAATTAGAAACATAAAATACTGTTATTCTAAAGGACAAGGAATATGATGGACCTACTCAATAATCTCTCAATCAAAGCGAAATTAAACAGCATTTTATTATTTCTCCTAATGCTGATACTAATCAGTTCAGGATATGCTCTCAACACTATGAATCAGGTAGGTAATGAACTGGATTCCATCGTCGATACCGACATTCCAATGATCAACATAGTGACCAAAATCACAGAAAACCAGTTAGAGCAGATTCGCTACTTCGAACAAGCACTTCGCCATGCAAGTCAGCAACAACAGGAAATTGGCACATCAGCGGCTTTCAATAAAAGCACTGCTCAGTTTGATTATCATGATACCCAGATTATCGAGGCGTTTGCCATTGCTACTCGTCTCTCACAGGAAAGCATGCTTAATGCCAATACAGCTGGTAACCATGAAGAATTCGTCAGTATAGAGACAGCGTTAAAGAACATTGAACAGGACTACCTCAGCTTCAAAAGGCATGCACAGAGCGTTTTCGAGCTGCTCTCTCAGGGCGATCTACAGGAGGCCGGACGCCTGGCTGAAGAGATGGAAGAGGGAGAGGATAAACTAACCTCAGCCTGTGAGACACTGCTACACGAGATTGAAGAATTTACCAAAAACGCCGCTCACCGTGCCGCCGAGCATGAACACACTGCATTTGGCATTCTCAGTGTAATTGCCCTCATTTCCTTGATTGTAGGCATCTCGGTTAGTTGGATACTTTCAAACAACATCGTGACCCGTGTATGTGCTTCAGTCAACGATCTTGAAACCATTGCCTCCGGTAATCTCACCAAACATATTGAGGTAAGCGGACAGGATGAAATCGGAAAACTCCAGCAGTCGATGGCAACCACCCAACAGCGTCTACGCGAGATGATAGCGCATATAAGTGATACGACAGCTCAGCTCTCAACCGCAGCTGATGAGGTATCTGTAGTCACGGCACAGACAAGTGCCAATATACAGCAGCAGCAGATGGAAACCGATCAGATAACCACTGCCATGACCCAGATGAATGCGACTGTACGCGAGGTAACTTCAAACATCACAAACACTTCAACTTCAGCGAGTGAGGCCAATCTTCAGGCAAAAAGCGGCCGTTCGATGGTTTTGAAGGCTGTAGATGGTGTGCACAAACTAGGTGAACAGATCGAATACAATGCCAAGGTAATCTCTGAAGTCGAAAAAAACAGCGAGAATATCAACTCAGTACTTGAGGTGATCAAAAGCGTTGCTGAACAGACTAATCTGTTGGCACTGAACGCAGCGATCGAGGCGGCACGGGCCGGCGAACAGGGCCGCGGTTTCGCCGTGGTAGCCGACGAAGTTCGCACTCTGGCAGGTCGGACACAGGATTCCACCACAGAAATCAATCAGATGATCGAAAACCTGCAGGCAAACGCTAAGAATGCGGTCCAAGCGATGGAAGCGAGTCGTCAGCAGGCAAAAAATGTCGTCGAGCAAGCAGAGAGTGCGGACACTGCTCTCTCTGCCATCTCTGAATCCGTTGCAAAAATCGACCAGATGAGCAGTCAGATAGCTACAGCAGCTGAAGAACAGAGCACGGTAACCGAAGAGATGAGCCACAATATAGACCACATAAACAATATGGCCACGCAGAATGCTACGGGATCCCAGCAGACCTCAGCTGCCGGTGTCGAGCTATCACGTATGGCCTCGTCGCTGCAGCAGTTGGTAGGAGCATTTCAGGTTTAGCCCGAATCTTACATCGGGCAGCATGAATATCGTGCCTAAATCGTCATTCAGATGTGGATTTACGATTGGATCAATAGCAAGCTATTGATAATTAGGTAAATACAACGATTAACACTCTTGCAATGGGATAGGGCTGTGTCCCGTTGGCCTGTCAGCATTCTAGGCAAGGCGCGTCTCGGAGGGAATGCCCCCCCTTTGCAAGGGTACAAAGCGGCGAGACCAGTGCGGGGCAGTTTCCGGTTTATCCAGTTCAGCTTGGGCAACATCGGCAGCCAGTATGGTGCTGTGACGCTCGACTGCCTAGCGTTACGAATTGATCTGAATAGGTCGCAGTCGAGGTTTGCAAAAAAAAAACTTGCGCTCTCTCTGAATATGCATAAAATCCCCGCCACTTCAATCTCTCACAGAGGATTTATGTTACATCGTTGACCGTGCGCCAACCCTCACAGGCGGCGCCGGGTGAATTTTTTCCTGTCGTTTTTGAGGGCCCTTAAATGGAGCACACTACATCTGAATTGCTGGATGGCGTTATCCAGTTGCCGGGCAGGCAGTCATCTATTGAAACCGGTTATTCTAACGGTTCAGAAGCCGAGGATCACTTCGTAATCCGCGAAGGTATTGAATTTGCAGGGACTCATCTAATTATCGACTTGTGGGATGCCAAGCATCTCGATGAACTCGATACCATGGAACAGGCGATGCGCGAAGCGGTTTGCGTATCCGGCGCCACCCTATTGCATATCCACCTTCACCACTTTACCCCCAATGGTGGCATTTCGGGTGTTGCCGTCCTGGCCGAATCGCATATCAGCGTGCATACCTGGCCGGAACGTAATTACGCCGCATTTGATATTTTCATGTGCGGCGACGCCAAACCTGAGATGTCGATACCGGTTTTGAAACAGCATTTCTACCCGGAACGCATGGAGATCACCGAACATCTGCGCGGTATAATCCGCAAATAATCCAAAAAACGGGCGTTGATTGCAATGAAAGAATTTCAGGAAACCCTGTACGACGCGGTATCACAAAACCTTCGTATCGATAAGCTCTATTTTGAGCATAAAACCGACCATCAGCATCTGATGATATTCCACAACGCGGCACTCGGAAGGGTAATGACCCTCGACGGTATTGTACAGACCACGGAAAAGGATGAATTCATCTATCACGAGATGATGGCCCATGTACCCATCCTCGCCCATGGCGAGGCACGCCAGGTGTTGATAATCGGCGGCGGTGATGGCGGTATGCTGCGCGAGGTCTTGAAGCATCAAATGGTGGATCAGGCGACCATGGTGGAGATAGATGCAACGGTCATCGAGATGGCCAAGCAGTATCTACCAAACCATTCCGCCGGTGCTTTCGATGATCCACGCGCCAATATCGTCATCAGCGACGGTATCGATTTCGTGTGCCAAACCGAGCAACGCTTCGATGTCATCATCTCAGATAGCACAGACCCGATCGGCCCCGGCGAGGTTCTGTTCACGGATGACTTTTATCACCATTGCAGGGAGATACTGAATCCCGGCGGTATCATGGTTACTCAGAACGGGGTGGCCTTTTTTCAGCTCGATGAAGTCACCACTACCCATCGTCGCATGAAAAAGAGCTTTGCCGATCAGGCATTTTATTGTGCCGCGGTCCCTACCTATTACGGCGGTGTTATGACCTTCGCCTGGGGCAGCCAGGAGAACGGCCTACGCGAAGTGGACTTGCCGACACTACAAAAGCGATTCGAGCTGTCAGCCATTGAAACCCGCTATTACACCCCCGACATCCACCGCGCCAGCTTTGCCCTGCCCCGTTACATTCAAGATGCTTTGAAGGATGACTGATCGGTGAACCATCGATTCGTCCGTTATGGAGTCAGCGAAGAACAGCAACAGTATTATCAGTCACTGGTTGCGAGCTACGGTTCACCGCTACTGGTTGTCAGCCGACAAAAACTGATCGAACAGTATCGACAGCTCAGTAATTACCTGCCCGGGGTATCGCTCTACTATGCCATCAAGGCATTCCCACATCCGGAAGTACTCCGCATCCTAGCGCAACTGGGTTGCCATTTCGATGTTGCGTCGGAAGGAGAAATCGAATTACTCAAACCCCTACAGGTGAGTGGACGCAAAACCATCCATACCCATCCGATCAAGAAATCAGCCGATATCAAGGCGGCCTTACGCGGGGGTTCCACGACCTTTGTCGTGGACAATATCGATGAACTTAAGAAGCTATTGAGTTACCGTAACCGGATCGGGGTGTTGTTACGCGTCAGTTTTCGCAGCCCATCGGCCAGCGTGGATCTGTCACGTAAGTTCGGTTGCGCCATAGGTCAGGTCGAAGAGATTGTTCATGCAGCACGTCAACTGGGTATCCATATCCGCGGCTTATCGTTTCATGTTGGTTCTCAGAGTGTAAAGCCCGACATGCATGTTGAGGCTATACACCAGTGTGGCGAATTGATCGAACAGATCAACAGCGATGCACATCATCCGATGAACCTGCTGGATATCGGTGGCGGTTTTCCTGTCGACTACAGCGGCTCACAACCCGATATGGACAGCTATTTTTCAGCTATCCGCACAGCACTCAATGACCTCCAGGACGGCCTGAACCTGATTGCCGAACCCGGCCGCTTCCTGGTTGCACCCGCTGTAACAGGCATCTCCAGCATTACCGGCCTGGCTAGGCGTGGTGAATATCAATGGTACTATCTCGATGATGGTATCTACGGCTCCTACAGCGGCCAGATCTTCGATCATGTCCTCTACCCGCTACAGATTCTCAACGACAACCCTGATAGAGAACCCTCGATCCTCTCCGGTCCCACCTGTGACAGTATCGATATCGTTGCTGAAGACATTCCGCTGCCGAAACTGCAAGAGGGTGATCTGGTGATCGGGCAGATGATGGGGGCCTATACCGCTGCCACCTCGACCCGGTTCAACTCCCTCGATCTAGCCCGGATCGTGGTGGTTGATTGATTACGACAGCTCATTCCAGTTAAACCAAATATCGAACGATAGAAGAACATCCTATCACTGGTCAACTGAAAGCAGGTGCCCCTTATGATTCAACAAACATGGATGGATTGGAGCGAATAAGGCATTTAAAAATCAGGCTTGTTCATGCATTTATGGAGTGACCTTATCATTCCATAACCCTCGACTATTAACAGAAAGCAGAGCGCCCTGTCAAGATGTTGTGACGGATTTTTTTACCCACATTATAAAAAAGCGCTCAACATCACATTTTTTTGCCCCCCCTCCAATCAATGGTAATACTTCACATCTATTCCACGAAAAGTGAGCATCATATCCACCAGGAACTTATTTCCTAAACATTCAAGCACTTTCATTAAAAAAACCATACGACATTTGGAGCATTTGAAAATATGGATATTCGCAAATCATTTATCGCAAACCTGCTGTTAACTACCACCTTATCAGTAGGATGTTCCACCGCACTTCTTGCCACTGACCTTGATTATACCTATGTCGAAGGTCGCTATATCCTCGACGGCGAAATTGAAGACGTCGATGATTACGATGGATTCTCATTCGGTGGATCTTTTCAATTCACCGACGACATCTTCGCTTTCGCCTCATACACCGACGCTGAATATGATGACCTAGATGGTGATTTCAACACGTTTGTAATTGGCGGCGGTTATATCTACCCGATAAAAGCGAACTGGGATGCCAACTTCACCCTCGCATATGCGACGTCTGAGGCTGATATTCGCGGATATGAAGATTACGACGAGAACGGCTATGTCATAAGCGGAGGCGTTCGCGGTCTATTCAAACCGGAAATCGAATTAAGCGCCAACCTAAACCATGGGAAACTTGACGAAAGCGATACCTGGATAACCCTCGGCGGCGATTACTATTTTACACCCGAAGTTTCAGCCGGTATCAATTTCAACATCGGTGGCGACGCTGACCAATTCTCCATCGGAGCCAAGTACTACTTCAAGTAGACAGGCAGGAACAACCACTCTGTCGAAAATGAGTTGGGCAACTCAGTCGTTATAGCCGTTAACTTCTTTTATCCGCTAACGATATCCTTTCCTCTGTATCAGCCCCCCTCTCCTCCAGGAGAGGGCTAAGGTAAGGTGCGGTCCATATCCGAGCGAATTTTTTCATGGACGGCAAGTTTGCAAGCCGCTATCTATATTATGGCGCTCAAGGGGATCGGGTTCGGGCACCTTCATTGTCACCAACTCCTCCGCACTGATCGGATGTATGGCAATGGTGTTGTCGAAATCGGCCTTGGTGGCGCCCATTTTCAGCGCCACGGCGAATCCCTGTAACATCTCATCTACGTTGTCACCGATCAGGTGAATACCCACCACCCGCTCTTCTCTGCCGGCACAGATCAGCTTCATTGCCGTAGTTACTCCCTGGGATGAGAGGGCATGCCGCATGGGGGTGAACTCGGTTCGATAAACCGTGACCTTTTCGTGCCGCTCCCTTGCCACCGACTCGGTCAGGCCGACTGTTGCCACTGGAGGATGGGAAAAGACTACACTGGGAATGTTTTCATAGTCGACACGACTCTGGGGCTGATTATTAAATAGACGTTCCGCGAGCCGACGTCCCGCCGCGATGGCCACCGGGGTCAACGGGGTACGGCCTGTGATATCACCGATGGCGTAGATACCGGGCACATTGGTGTTCTGGAACGCATCGGTGGGCACGACCCCGTTGCTGCACAGCTCGACACCTGCAGCCTGTAGATCCAATCCAAGGGTATTCGGGGCACGTCCTACTGCCCAGATCACGGTGTCGAAGCCGTCCAGCCGCCGGCCGTCACTCCCATCGAGGGCGATACCCGCTGGCGTTTCCGCCAGACCCGCAACCTGGAATGAGAGTTGCAGTTCCACGCCCTGCTTCTGCATTTCGTTCATCAAAACCTGACTGATCATCGGATCAAAGGCCGCCAGCAAGCGCTCTTCCAGCGCTACCAGGGTAACTTGGGATCCCAATGCCGCCAGCATACCGGTCAACTCCACGCCGATATAACCACCGCCGATTACCGCCACCCGTTGAGGCCGCTCGCTAAGGGCGAAGAAACCGTCGGAAGTGATACCCAGCTCTGCTCCGGGCACACCCGGTACGATAGGGCGACCGCCGGTTGCAATAACGATGTGGTCGGCAGCATAGATCTGACCATCCACTTCGATTTCACCAGGACCGATAAAACGCGCAGATCCCTGGATATAAGCGATCCCGAGTTGATCAACGTAACCGTCCCAGTAGCGGTTGATATTCTCGATATAATCCTGGCGACCCTTGACCAGCTTGGCCCAGTCGGTAGCACCCCGTTGCGCGGGTATACCGAATCCCTCTGCATCATCAACGGCATGAGCCAGATGCGCTGCATACCACATGACCTTCTTCGGTACGCAGCCGTTATTGACGCAGGTACCACCCATCTGGGAGGACTCCACCAGGGCGACACGCCGACCATATTTTGCCGCCCTTTCAGCCACAGCCAAGCCCCCGCTGCCGCCGCCAATGGTGATCAAATCAAAATATCTACTCATAATAATTCCCACAAAACTACACTCTTTGATACCCCTGATACGCCTCCAAGGCAATCGGGCCGACAAGGTTTCCCTCTCAAGCTAGTTTCCATCCAGAAACTCATTGCACGTTGGTAGGCGCCTGACGGCTGTCTTTCGCAGTAGCGGCATGGATGCCGCGTGAGCCCCGTCAGCACAGGGATGTGCTGTTGGGGCGTCGGAGAAAGATAGCCGTCAGGCGCCGATGGGCACAAAATATGCGCTGTTTCTGGACGGGCACAAGCTAGTGTGGTGTAACGTATAAATGCCTACGCGGCATCCCGATTTCGTTCGGCCAGGTAGTTTTCCAACTCATCGGAACCGCCAATTCGGTCACCATTGATAAAGACCTGGGGAACCGTGGAGGCGCCGGCCACAGCACGCAGAGTGCTTTCGCTGTAGTCCCTGTTCAGTACCAGCTCTTCAAACTCGATACCCGCATCCCGCAGCATGCCTTTGGCACGCACGCAGAAGGGACAACCCTCACGGGCGAAGACAGTAACATCAAGTGGCTTGCTCTCATTGGGTGCGATATAGGCCAGCATAGTATCGGCATCCGAGACCTCGAAGGGGTCACCAGGCACATCGGGCTCGATGAACATCTTCTCGATCACACCATCCTTGACCAGCATGGAGTAGCGCCAGGAGCGATCACCGAAACCGAGATCCTCCTTCGTTACCAGCATCCCCATACTCCGGGTAAAATCACCATTGCCGTCTGGCAGGAAGGTAATGCGATCAGCATGCTGTTCCCGTTGCCACTCATTCATCACGAAGGCATCGTTCACCGAGATACAGATCACCTCGTCAACACCGTGACGCTTGAATACCGGAGCCAGCTTGTTATAGCGCGGCACATGAGTGGATGAACAGGTGGGAGTAAAGGCACCAGGCAGTGAGAACACCACCACGGTCCTGCCCTTAAAGACCTCGTCGCTGGTCACATCG
>JASFJX010000046.1:0-11976 GCA_050119385.1 Candidatus Thiodiazotropha sp.
GTATTTATTTACTTCAATTTACTGTCCAATCAACCACCGGCGGATGACAATCTTCCTATCCCGGAACAGACTGAAAATCCAGACCAGAAGAAAATTCTACCACTACAACTACCTGATCAATCCAGCCAAGAACCCGGCAATCCAGGCCCATCGAATCAGTCAATCAGCTTCATCAGACAGGTGTCAGCCATCGAGGCCGAACCGGTTATGGAGCCAGACACCACCGCCGTGGTGATGGCCGAGGCAGAGGAGACAACAGCCGAATACCACACCCTAGTCTACGAGATTCAGAACGGTGACTCCCTGGCCACTATTTTCAAAAAGCACAATCTCAGCGCCAACCTGTTACACCGCATCGTTTATTCCAGTGACACCGCAAAAAAATTGACCGATATCCGACCGGGAGAGATTCTCTATGTGGAACTGGATGAAAAACAGAACTTTCACAGCCTGCGCCTCGAACAGAGCAAAAACAATAGTCTCAAGATAACCGCCCTGGAAGATGGGTTCGAAGCAACCGAACTGAGTAGAGAGGCTGAAGTCAATCTTCCTCTCCCCAAACAGATAGAAAAAACGGACCAGAAAAGGATTCCGCCACCACAACTATCCGCTCAATCCAACAAAGAGCCCAGCAATCCCGACCCATCGAATCAATCAATCAGCTTGATCAATCAAGCGGTAGCCATCGAGGCCGAATCAACTGTCAAGCCTGAAAACACCGTATCTCATACCCTAACCTACGAGATTAAAAACGGCGACTCCCTGGCCAGTATATTCAAAAAGCACGATCTCAGCGCCAACCTGTTGCACCGTATCGTCCATTCCAGTGACACCGCTAAAAAATTGACCGACATCCGCCCGGGAGAGACCCTCTATGTGGACCTGGATGAGGAACAGAATTTTATCGGCCTGCGCCTCGAACAGAGCAAAATCAACAGCCTCAAAATAACCGCCACGGAAGATGGGTTTGATGCAGCCGAACTGAGCAGAGAGGTGGAAGTCAGAACCAATCATGTCAGCGGTACAATAGAAAACTCTTTCTACATGGCGGCGAAAAAGGCTGGCCTGTCTGAAAAACTGATTATGCAGATGGCGGATATCTTTGGCTGGGACATCGACTTCGCCCTGGAGATCCGCAGTGGTGATCGTTTTACGGTAATCTTTGAGGAAGACTATCTTGATGGGGACAAACTCCGTGACGGTCCCATTTTAGCCGCAGAGTTTGTCAACCGCGGACAGTCCTACCATGCCCTACTCTACACAGACGACACAGGCCGGTCTGATTACTACAGCCCTGATGGCCGCAGTATGCGCAAGGCCTTTCTCCGGGCTCCTGTCGATTTCAGGCGCATCTCATCACGCTTTAGCCGCGAGCGTTACCATCCGGTCTTAGGTAAAAAACGCCCCCACCGGGGAGTCGACTATGCAGCGAAAACCGGCACACCGATAAAAGCCGCCGGCGACGGAAGGATCATTCACCGCGGCAGGAAGGGGGGCTACGGCAAGACCGTTATCATACAACACGGTCAGACCTACACCACCCTCTACGGCCACCTTTCCCGCTATAACAAGAAAGCGAAGAATGGGAGCAAGGTGAAACAGGGCCAGACCATCGGTTATGTCGGCAGTACTGGCCTTGCCACCGGCCCACACCTCCACTATGAATTTCGCGTCAACGGCGTACATCGTAATCCATTGACCGTAAAGCTTCCCGCTGCCGAGCCTATCGCTAAAAAATACCGGGAAGATTTCCAATTGAAGACCCAACCCCTGTTGAGCCAGCTTGAGTTGATCAATCGCACACTCGTCGCGAATGCCGAGTGAATCGCTGTTTGTGGGGCTCATCTCTGGCACTAGCCTGGATGGAGTGGATGCCGTGGTTGTCGACCTCTCCACTCATCAACCACGTCTGTTAGCCAGTCACGTTGAACCCTATTCGTCTCAACTCAGAACCTCGTTACATACGCTCTGCCAACCCGGCACCAATGAAATCGATCGCATGGGGGAGCTGGATAGGCAGGTTGCTCTTACCTTTGCAACCGGCTGTCAAACCGTACTGGACAATGCCGGTTTGATGCCAAAACAGGTAACAGCCATCGGCAGTCATGGCCAGACTATACGTCATCGTCCCGATGCCGAGATTCCTTTTACTCTGCAGATAGGGGACCCGAATACCATCGCGGAGCTGACCGGCATAACCACTGTCGCTGACTTCCGGCGTCGCGACATAGCGGTGGGCGGTCAGGGGGCTCCACTTGTGCCTGCTCTTCACCAGGCACTGTTTCAACAACCCGGTAAGAAACGGATCGTCCTCAATCTTGGCGGCATTGCCAATATCACTTGTCTTCCCGACACCGCTACAGAGCCTGTTACCGGATACGATACCGGGCCCGCAAACACGCTATTGGACCGTTGGATAGAAAAACATCAAACCGTCAGGCTGGACCATCAGGGCGAATGGGGTAGAAGCGGTCGCATCGACCCTAACCTCTTGAATGATCTGCTTGCCGATCCCTATTTTCAGCTACCACCTCCCAAAAGCACCGGCAGAGAATATTTCACACTCGATTGGTTGCTTGAGAGACTTGTTCATCACCCGGTATCTGCGGTGGACGTTCAGGCTACCTTGGTTGAACTCAGTGCCCTCACTGTTGCCCAGGCGATTATCCATGAGGGTTATGAAAAGTCTGAGGTTTTGGTATGCGGCGGTGGAGCGCATAACCACTACCTGCTTGAACGATTAGCCAACCGACTTCCTGCTGCCAAGATACAACCCACATCCGCATATGGTGTAGATCCGGATTGGGTCGAAGCCATCACATTCGCTTGGTTGGCAAAGCGCACCCTTAGCGGACAGAGTGGCAACCTGGCCTCTGTTACAGGCGCTGAACGGGATGTGGTTTTAGGTGGCATCTATCCCGCATATTGACTGGTTCTATTCCGTCCCTGAGCTTTGGCGGCATAAAGCGCTTCATCTGCGGCCTTTAACAGGCTTTCCGGCGAGGCACTGGAGAGTTGCTCCAATGTGGCCACACCGATACTCACAGTGACAGATACGCCATCGGTATCCATCGCCATGACCGCTTGACGTATATCCTCTGCGGCTTTATATGCGCCCCGCATGGCGGTATTGGTCAAGATGACACAAAACTCTTCGCCACCATAGCGGCAGGCATAATCCGAATCCCGCAGGCGACGTTGCAACAGCTTTCCAAACGCGTTCAAAACCTGATCCCCCATGGCATGACCATGGGTATCATTCAACTGTTTGAAGTGATCCAGGTCCAACATCATCAAGCTCAACGGACCCTTTTTATCCAATGCGTCTTCAATTCCCTGCAGTAGTACAGCGCCCAATGAGCGACGATTCAGCAGGCCGGTCAAATCGTCTGTATAGGAGATAGCCTGTAGGTAGGCTTCTCTGCGTTTCTGTGTCGTAACGTCGCGCAACAGCGCCGCCATACCGAGGAGATCGCCCTGTTGCTCAATTCTCGCCGCCATGATGCTGAGATACCGATCGCCGAGCAATGCCGATTCGGCGTAGTTGGGATCGGGATGTTGCAATAAACGCTCGATCAACGCAGGATCGTCCACCAAGTGATAAAAGCCTTTATTGATGATCTCCGGCTCTTTTTCATTCAACAAGGCTTGTGCGGCGGGATTGACCAGGACGATCCGTTCATCCCGATCGGTGACCACAATACCTTCACCCGCATTGAGGATAATGGTGGTGAGTTTATTCTGCTCCAATTCCAAACCTGTGTGGGTCTGTAAAATTTGCCGTGTCATGGCATTGAAGGAGCGCGCCATCTGACCCAACTCATCTTCCCCGATTTCGGGTACTTGTTGCGCCAGATCGCCCTGTTCAACTCTATACATCGCTTCGGTCACGCGGCGTATCGGTAAAATCACCGACCTACGAAGAAACAGATAGGTCAGGATAAGGAAAAGGATCAATACTACAACCAACACCATAATGGCTTGGTTCCGGCTATGGGATACCATCTGATTGACCTGCTCTAACGAAGTGGTCAATCTAGCAAACCCAAGCACTTGCAGACTATCTCCATGACACTGGTAGCATACAGGCTTGTTTCTGATCGGCATCAGGATGGTATATCGCTCGCCGATCTCATCCACTTTACCAATCAGCTCGGTAGCGGTTTTAGCCTGCTGCAGAAGCGGATCATCTTCAGAATAGTGTCGCACCTCACCTATTTCTGTTCGCTCTCTGAACAGTGTATGGCCACGACGAGAATTAACTGCCCTGATGGTGGTGTTGTCTAAGAAGGCTTGCATGCCGTTAGGACGTATGAAACTGAAGTCCTCCAAACCGATGGCACTCTTTATATCCTTGGCATATTGCTGGGCTATGGCAGCAGATCCCGTCTCCATGATAGCCCCTAACCCAGCAACCACAGTCGACACAATGCGCCCTGTGACAACCTTATAATCCTCAACAAGAGAGGTTCGCTGACTCTGGGTATAGAAAATTACCAAGCCGGCCAGGGAGAGAGATGCGGCAATCCCCACTACCACCAGAATCCTCATGCCAATACGCTTACCGATCATTTACTACTAACAGCCAAGCATTCAAAGAATCCTGGCTACCCCCTTTTTAATAAAGTTAATTAATCTAAACTATTGTCGAGCAATTAGCCGGACCACTAAATACAACGCAACCTATTGAATATATAGTAATAATATTTCTGACAACTGCACCTACCTGCCTTTTAATACGATAACAGTGTTATTTCTTAGCCCGAATATTTCACCCGGACGCTAAGATAAAGAAAATAAGTTAAGGTTTTTGCTTGTTATGAATGAAATTCTAGCAAAGTACAAAGCCGAAAAAGATGTTAATTCAATGTGCTGCGCCAGAAAATTAGAAGCTATTAATACTATAATGGACCTATTAAGTGTCAGCCGATACAACGCCATGCATACATCCTCCATCCACAATCGTAACTTTCTACTGCACAGGCTGCATTCGCTTTTCGGCCTCCTGCCTGTTGGCGCTTTCCTGGTATTCCACCTATGGGAAAATTCCCAATCGCGTTTTGGCCAAACCTATTACAATCAAGAGGTTGTAGCCTGGCTGCAAGGAATCAATTATCTAACCTTTATAGAGATCTTTGTGATTGCCCTACCACTGATATTTCATGCCGTTTATGGGCTGATCCTTCTCAGTGGAACACAAGGCAACTGGAATCGCTATCCATGGTTGCACAATCGTTTTTACTGGCTCCAGCGACTATCCGGCATTGGCATATTACTGTTCCTTTTAGTGCATGTGGGCTGGACAAGAATTTGGGGGATATGGCAACCCGAAATAAGCACCGACCTCTTCAGCCATATGCAGCGTCTCCTTAGCAATCCAATCATATTGCTACTCTATCTGTCAGGCCTCCTGTTGGCAGTCTTTCACCTCTGTAACGGCCTATGGACAATGGCAATCAGTTGGGGCCTCACCACTAGTGTCGTCGCCCAACGTTACTGGTTCTATTTCTGCGCCTTGTTCGCTCTGTTGCTGAGTGCCATAGGCATACACGGTATAGTGGGATTCATCATATGAAAGGGCTGCGCAGAGTCATCGTTGTCGGTGGCGGACTGGGCGGTCTCTGGTCGGCACTACGGATTGCGGAAGCCGGATTTCAGGTGGAGATCTTCTCCCTGTTCGAGGTTAAGCGCTCACACTCCGTTTGCGCTCAGGGTGGCATCAACGCCTGCTTCGATACCAAGGGGGAACGCGACAGCGTGTGGCAACATATCGTCGACACCTTGAAGGGCGGCGCTTACCTGGCCAATCAGCCGCCGGTAAAGTCAATGTGCGAACAGGCGCCTGGCATCATTCGTACTTTTGAGCGCATGGGCGTGACCTTTTCACGTACAGCAGAAGGATTACTCGATCTTCGCCTTTTCGGCGGGGTCAAGAACCGGCGCACTGTATTCGCTGGCGCCAGTACCGGACAACAACTCCTGTATGGCGTCGACCAAGAGGTTCGGCGCCAGGAAACCCTGGGGCATGTGCAGAAATATGAGTGGTGGGAATTCCTCTCGCTGGTAAAAGATGGGCAAGGTGCCTGTAAAGGTATCGTGGCGATGAACCTGCGTACCATGGAGGTACAACGGTTTCGCGCCGATGCGGTCATTCTAGCCACTGGCGGCATGGGACAGGTATTTGGCCATCGATCCACCAACTCCACCAACTCTACCGGCGCTGCTGCCTGTCGCGCTTACCAGCAGGGCGCTTGGTTAGCCAACACGGAGTTCTTCCAGTTTCACCCTACCGCCATGCTTGGTGACGACAAGACCCGATTGATGAGCGAAGCGGCTCGTGGCGAGGGTGGACGCGTCTGGGTGCCAAAAAATCCCCAGGAAAAGCGCCGCCCCGGCAATGTTCCCGAACGAGATCGATTCTACTTTCTCGAAGAGTGGTACCCCAGCTATGGCAACACGGTACCACGGGACCTGGCATCCCGTGCCATCTGGAAGGTGGTTCATGAAATGGGGCTGGGTGTCTCCGGAGAGGATAAGGTCTATCTCGATCTGACACATTTAAATCCGGGATTCATCGAACATCGTTTACATGCGATCCTTGATATCTACCGTAAGTTTCACGGTTCCGATCCTGTACATGAACCGATGGAGATCTATCCCTCTGCCCACTATGCCATGGGCGGGCTCTGGGTTGATTTCGAGAAGGATCAATCCACTGGCGGAATCAAGCCCATGAGCCCACGCAACCACGCCACCAACATCCCGGGGCTCTACGCCTGCGGGGAGTGTGATTACGGCTACCACGGGGCCAACCGTCTAGGGGCCAACTCCCTCCTTTCTGCCTCATTCAGTGGCAGGGTCGCCGGCGAAGCTGTCGTAAGCTACCTTGAGGGGCTGGAGGACGAACTCCTAAGCATACCCGAGCGGTTCTACACCGATGAAGTCAAACATCAGCAGACAATAAACCAGAATCTGATATCAAATTCCGGCAGGGAGAATCCCTACGCCTTGCATCGCGAACTGGGTGAAATCATGTCGGGTCAGGTAGGCGTAGTGAGGAATAACAGCATCCTCAACACTGCTATTGCTTCACTACAGGAACTCGAACAACGCAGTCACTCGATCAACCTGAACGAGTCCAATGAATGGAGTAACCAGGGTTTGGTCTTTGCTCGTCAACTCCAGGAAATGATACGACTCGGTGGCATTATTGCCAGCAGTGCCCTGGCGCGGGATGAGTGTCGAGGCGCCCACTATAAACCCGCCTTTGAATTACCCACACCACAAGACGCCTATCCCGGCGATCCAGCCTATGAAAACTATCTCGAGCGCTGGAAAAAGCAGAATCAGGCATGGTTGAAGACAACCATCGCAGAAGATTCCAATGTGGGCCCTAACATCAGCTTCCATGAGATTGACCTATCGATCTTGCCACCTGAAGAGCCACGGGACTATCGTTGAGAGTGTTATGATGGGTAATAAGATCGATCTGCAGATCCGTCGCCAGGACACGCCATACAGCCCCCCCTATTGGCAGACATTCTCCCTGCCCTACCGCGAGGGCCATAACATCGTCTCTGCCCTTATGGCAATCCGCGAACACCCAATCACTCAAGAGGGTCAGCTTGTCGAGCCGGTTGTCTGGGAGTTCAACTGTATGGAAGAGGTCTGCGGTGCCTGCTCCATGGTTATCAACGGGCAACCGCGTCAGGCCTGCTCCACACTGATCGACTCTCTTGAGCAACCCATAACACTTGAACCCCTGAGCAAGTTCCCAGTGGTACGTGACCTGATGGTGGATCGCAGTAAGATTTTCAATGACTTGAAACGAGTTCACGCTTGGATTGAAATTGATGGCGCCTGGGACATCCATCAGGGAGCCCCTCGCATCTCTCCGCAAAAGTGGAAAGAGAACTATCTCTACAGCCGTTGCATGAGTTGCGGTTGTTGCATGGAGGCATGTCCACAATACGGGAAAGATGAGACGTTTGTCGGCCCCGCCGCCCTGGCTGCCGTCCGGCTGATGAACAACCACCCCACCGGCGGCTATCATAAGCAGCAACGCCTGCACGCCATCATGGGGGATGGCGGTCTGAGTGATTGTGGTAATGCGCAGAACTGTGTACGTGTCTGTCCAAAACAGATTCCGCTCACCACCGCTATCGGTGAATTGGGGCGTCAAACCACTCTACAATTGTTACGTGACTTGTTCGGCAAGAGTGAATAACGCTGATCATGCAAAAACAGCAGCTGTCAACAATTGTTAGGGCCTGTTAACAGGCCTAAAATGTTGTACCGTTAGCAGTTATCATAATCTGATATTGGTAGCATCTAGCAAAACTGTCCAACAGGCTGAACATCCATTGCTTATTGATGTCTGTTTAAGCTATTCAACAATTATTTCAATCTACGTTAACCACAACCTCCCGCACCCTTTGAATGCCGGAGGACTATAGGAGACTTAATAATGGCTATTCGAAGCACACTCTGTTGCCTTGTCGCAAGTATGGTCATGCTGCAGGCGTGTACCACCATTGATCCGTACACCAGGGAGGAGAAGACATCCAAGGCAACCACTGGCGCCATGATAGGGGCAGTGGCAGGAGCGGTACTGGGAATCGCCACCTCTAAGGATAAAAAGAAACGTAAGGAACGTGCCTTAAAGGGTGCCGGAATCGGCGCCATTGCCGGCGGCGGTGTAGGTTACTATATGGATGTACAGGAGGCAAAGCTTCGTCAACGACTCGAAAACACAGGTGTTAGCGTAACCCGTGAAGGGGACAATATCGTTCTCAATATGCCCGGCAATATCACCTTCGGAGTCGACAGGACAGATGTCAATTCCAACTTTGTGGAAGTCCTCGGTTCAGTCGCACTAGTCCTCAAAGAGTATAAGTCGACCATGATCGAAGTGGCGGGCCACACCGACAGCACAGGTTCTGATTCCTACAACCAGCTGTTGTCGCAACAACGCGCCCAATCGGTCTCCAATGTCCTGATCCAGAATGGCGTGGAAAGTATTCGTATCGATACGGTCGGTTATGGTGAAAGAATGCCAACGGCAAGCAATAATACGGCCGGGGGTCGTCAGCAAAACCGTCGAGTGGAGCTGACCCTGCTACCCTACGCTGAGGGTTAACGAATCTGCCCGCATACCATGGATTGGGGATGCGGGCACTCTTTGAGAGTGTGTTCAGACAGAAAACGAGGAACCGCAACCGCAGGTGGTGGTGGCATTGGGATTGCGGATGATGAACTGGGCGCCCTGCAAGCCTTCTGTGTAGTCAACCTCGGCCCCCATCAGATATTGCATGCTCATGGGATCCACCAACAGGGTCACACCACCTGTTACAACCTTGGTGTCGCCTTCGCTTTCGTTCTCGTCGAATGAGAAACCATACTGGAATCCGGAGCAACCTCCTCCCTGTATGTATACGCGCAACATCAGATCCGGGTTACCCTCTTCAGCGATCAGTGAAGCCACTTTAGAGGCCGCTGCTTCGGTGAAGTTAATGGAATCGTTTTGTGTATCTACGCTAGTCATGATAATGGTCCTGCCCTCTCCAGCCTGATTTTCCCAGGTAGGTCAAATAGTTTCCAAACCAAAACCGGTTTGTGGCGATCGGCGATCAATCTCTGATGAGTATGCAATTACCGAGAGAAACAGTCAAGTATTATCCACAAACAACCCGGTTATGTCCTATCAGGGGTGATCACCTTCTCACCATCACTTACGACTGTCTTGTCCAGCCGTCGTTTCTCAACATCATTTACGACTCTCTTGTCCAGCCGTCGCTTCTCACCATCACTTATGACTCTCTTGTCCAGCCGTCGCTTCCCGTCATACTCTAGCTTTGGCGGGTCCTGCTCAGTGGCATGGATCAATTTGCCATTGACCTCCGCTCCCATGGCCATTTCCAACATGGCATAGGTCAAGGTACCGCTTATGCTTGCCTTGGGCGCCAATTCCACCCTGTTAGTTGCGATGACATCACCAACAACCTTACCATTCAACATCACATTGCCCACCCGAACATTGCCATCGATGGTGCCCAACTCACTTAATGTCAGGGTGGCTGATGGATCTTCCGGATTCGATATCACATCACCCTTGACCATGCCATCCACATGCAATCCTTTGCTAAAGGTGATATCGCCCTTGATTTCGGTCCCCGAACCGATCACGGTCGATATCCGCGGGGCACGAAATTTTTTCTTTCTTTTACTAAACATAGTAATTTTTCCTTTGTCGATCAGGAGATTGGTGGCCAGTTATAGGATTCACTCACAGGGTTCAAATTGGAATTGCTCGGTTTAACATCAATCTTGATAGTTGTGGGTTCAAAACCTTCTGGCAAATGAACCTTACCTTCCACACTCTGGTAATAACGAAAACGCATTTTATAGCTGCTCAGTTTCTCATCCGACAACTCTTCCAGCTTTAAGTGCTTGGTCTTACCATCCTGCTGTCCCACAATTGCGACCTCAATCTTCCCTTTTACAATCTTGCCACTGTTTATTACCTGGCTGACGGTAAATTTATAGACAAACTGCCGTGCCTCCAGCCCCGGTTCCAATTTAAAGTTTTGCACTCTGAGTACTTGCTCTTCAGATGATGTGGAGACTATGCCACGTAGAAAAGCCAGCTCCTCCTCCATATTAAGGCGTTCGTCCTGCAATTTCTTGATCTGATCACGAACGGCAACCAAGGCTTCACGGTCCACTTCAGCAGCCTGTTTTACCATGGCCAGTTCTCGCCTCAATTCATTGCGCTCCTGCTCCAGGCTTTGCGCATGATCCAGCCCGGATTGCAGTCGGGCAAAGCCTTGTGCAAGACTGTTACCTCCCTGCTTGTAGGCCAACCAAGCCACTCCAGCCACCAATATCAGCAGCAAGACCAGCAGCAGGCCCAAATGAAACCAGCGTTTCGGACCCTGATTGGCGCCAACGATCTTCGGTACACGATATTTCTTGAGATCAATCATAACTTCAAGGTAACAGAGCGACCTGATTCAAACCACGATCTTCGTTCAGGTTAAACATCAAATTCATATTCTGCACCGCTTGTCCCGCAGCCCCCTTCACCAGATTGTCGATAACGGAACTGACAACCACAACATTACCCTCCAGGGGGGCGTGTACCGCGATGCGACAATGGTTGGCGCCTTTCACACTGCGTGTTTCCGGATGGGATCCCGGTGGCATTATATCGACAAAGCACTCCTGTTGATAACGCCTCTCAAACAGTGCCTGCAGATCAACAATCCTTTCCGTCAAGCGGGCATAGAGGGTCGCCTCGATACCACGAATCATCGGCACTAAATGGGGTACAAAGGTTAAACCGATCGATTTTCCCCTGACTCCGCTCAGGGTTTGCTCTATCTCAGGTTGGTGGCGATGGCCGGGAATGGCATAGGCCTTGAAGCTCTCGCCCATCTCGCCCATCAATGTGGCAACGTTTGCCGATCTTCCAGCACCGCTCACGCCTGACTTGGTATCGGCGATCAGAAAGTCGGTTACCACCAGGTCATTTTCTACAAGCGGAAGAAAACCAAGGGCCACGGCAGTCGGGTAACATCCGGGATTGGCCACCAACCGCGCACCCCGTATCACCTCACGGTTCAACTCCGGCAGACCATAGACTGCCTCGGAAAGAAGCTCAGGACAGGCGTGTTGCATCCCATACCACTTTTCCCACACCCCTTGATCGGTAATCCTGAAATCCGCGGCCAGATCGATGACACGCACACCCGCCGCCAACAGTTCAGGCACCTGCTTCATAGCCACCCCGTTGGGCGTTGCGAAGAACACCAGGTCACACCCTTTGAGTTGCGCCGGATCAGGTTCGATGAAGCACAGATCCGTATGGCCTCGCAGGTTCGGGAATAGATCAGCAACCGCCCTCCCCGCCTCGGCACGCGAGGTAATTGCAACTAATTCACATGACGGGTGGGCTACCAGCAACCTGAGCAACTC
>JASFJX010000047.1:0-11964 GCA_050119385.1 Candidatus Thiodiazotropha sp.
GGTCGAGATTGTAACAGTGGCGATATTGGTGCCAACCAGGGTCGTACCAAGGATCACATCCGGCGTCTTGAATAGCTTGAGGACCAGATTTGCACCACGATTGCCCAGTTTTCCCTGGTGCCGCAGTTTCAGCTTATCGGAGTTCACCATCGCTATCTCTGAGCCGGAGAAGAATCCCTTCAGCAGCAGAAAGATAAGAATTATCAGCAATTCAACGCCCCAGTTCATCTTCTACCTCCTCAGATTTTACTTCAGCGCTCTGCGCTTGATCGGGCGCGGATGGTTCGCCACCATCCTCAACCCTTTCTTTCTCCTCCGGTTCTTCATCCTCGGCCAAGGGCGGCTCCTCGTCACTGGCTACGATTTTACGCACCTGAACCTTGCTGATACGCAGCCCTTTCACCTCCTTGACGATAAACTCATAACCTTCACTGCGCAGATTATCCCCCTCCTTGGGCAGACGATCGAAGAGGCGGAAGACCACGCCCCCGATGGTTGACATCACCGGATCTTCGATATCGAAATTGGAGAGATTGTAAAAGTCGGTGAGGCGCATATCCCCTGGAACGGTGTAGCTGTTCTCATCCTCTTCCTGGTAATACTCCAAACCCGCCATCTTTCCGGTGATCTCGCCGAAGATAAAGGTCAGGACATCTTTCATGGTAACGACGCCCAGCACCTCGCCATACTCGCCCAACACGATGGCAATCCGGGTGTTGTGAGCCTGAAAGTAGTCGAACATCTCATCCACCTTTTTGGTCGGTGGAACGAAGTGTGCCGGTTTGATGATCATCTCCAGGGTAACCTGTTCCAGCTCACCCCCGCCTCTGACAAGTCGCAGGATATCCTCAGAGTGGATAAACCCGATAACATTGTCCCAATGCCCCTGATAGACCGGAATTCTCGGGTGCTGATAATTGCGAAATGCCTCGATCAATTCAGTTACGGGGAGATCCGCATCCAAGAACTGAATCCGCGGACCCGGGGTCATGATACGGGCAATGTCGGTCTCCGAGGCCTCCAGGACATTATCGATCAACACACGCTCAGTGGCTTCGATGACGCCGCTCTCCTCCCCCGCTTCCAGCAGGGTACGCAGTTCATCGGCGTGGAGAATATTTTCCCGGCTGACCGCCTCGCCTACGATCATGGTGGTGATGCGGTCAGATACCGCTCTGACCGCTTCTCTCAAGGGGGTGATAAGAACGATCCAGCGCGGCAGAATCCTCGCGGTCAGGCGGGTGGCGAATTTTACCGGAAAACTGACAGCAATCGTTTTCGGTGTGACTTCACCGATCAGCAGCAGCAGCGGCACCATGATGAGTATGTTGAACCAGGTGATATTGATATCACCGAAGAGCAGCAACAGGATCGCCGCCATATTGGCGGCCGAGGCGATATTGACCAACTCGTTGCCGCATAGTATCGAAATGATCAGGCGTCTCGGCTCATCCAGCATGGCATGGATGCTCTCTGAGTGCTTATCTCGGCTGTGGCGCAATTTCTGCAGATCGATCCTGCTGAGGGAGAAGAGTGCAGTCTCCGAACCGGAAAATACCGCCGACAGGGAAAGCAGGAATATTTGCAGTAAGACACGCAGCAGCAGCTCCCAGTCTACATCTGCGAGTCCAAGAGAATCGAAAAGTGTTCTCAACTCTTCCATTTAACGCTTCCACATCGGTTTCAAACTGTCACAATGGATGTACAGATTGACCTGAGCCAGGTTTTTGCTCAGGCAGTCCGAATTACAACCTCAACACTATAGGCTAAAAATGGGCTTGCAGGGATGAGGACAGGTTTCCAGCCTCGCCTGCAAAATATGAATCGACACAAACCCGAATATTTTTACATCGGGATAGCAAGCTGCCCTACCACAGCAATACAAGCCGCATGGCAGAAAACTATTTTGTTAATTCTACCTGATATCACCCATCCTGGCGAAATGCTGTGTCATGTACGGCCATGACGATGATATACATCATGGCCATGGGGCTTGGAACATGATGGTTTGAGATGGCCTCAACATATGCTCAACTGATCTGTCGTCTGATGCTTGTGTGAACAGTGGACAAACTATACCGTCTCAAACAATGTGCATTTCCTCACGAGAATTGTAGATTAAGAGGCTTTTGATTCGATTCCCGCTTGAAGATTCCAGGAACGCCGCTATCCTCAATTTGGGCCCGCAATAAAGCGAAACAGGTTCCCCTCGAAGCCAAGAGCATTCCCAAGTGGGTATTAATAAGTGGGTATTAACAGGTAGGTAGCATGCCCCAGTCGAACAAAATCATGGATAAACTCATGGACCTGCTGGATACGGGCAAGAGACAGGATCGTCCCAAATGCGATCTTATCGTTGACCTTTTGAAAAAACTGAAAAAACAGGAAAAGGCAGCGAAAGAGAAATTAGCTAATGAAAAGGACCGTACCCAACGCAAGCGCCTGTTGACTGAGATCAAAATTCTCCATACCCAACGCAATAAGGCAATTCGCCGCTACAAGGAGCTGAAAAAGCGATGCTGATCCGGCTATTAAGCCGGCGACGTTTTCCTTGCCCGCCAGGTCAAGAATAGTTATCCAGCGCCGCTTGTAACCGCTGCTGTATTGCCTGGCGTAGATCAGGGGGGGAAATCACCTCCACATCCGGTCCGTATTTCAGTAAATCCATCAATAATTCCGGCGTATCGGAATAGGGCAGAGTCAGCTCATAGCGCCCATCTTCCAACCAGCGGCTGCGCTGTTTGGGATGCCACTCTTCCGTAGCCACCCACCTGGCCGCATGGGAGGCAAAACGCACCACTGCCAGACTCTTGGCCTGCCCTGAGAAGATACCGTATGACTCCGCAAAATGGCGCTCCAATTCATCCTTTTCAACATTCCGCGCATCAAGATCCAGCTGTCGCAGGTCGCGAATCGCATCCAAGGCAAAGGTACGCAGTCCCTCACGCAAGTGACACCAGGCATCCAGATACCAATTGTCACGATAATGGGTAAGGCGTTGCGGTGACACTTCGCGTTCACTGACCGTATCGCCGGAACGGTTGTAGTAAGTGATCAGCAGTCGGCGCCTGGCTGCCAAACCGCCTGCTACAAGAGTAAAGAAGGGACTCGAGGGGCGTGCGGCCGCCCGAATCAGTCGAATCCTGTTGGAGAGCGATTCACCACCCTGACCCTGTTGCCGCCGCAACAGCGAATCGATCTTTCGCCGCAAGGGTTGCAGGTGGCTCTCAAGAAGCCCTGGCTGCACAGCTTCCAGCAGCTGCTGAACTGCGAGTAATGCATGTAGTTCCGAGGCATTGAACCAGAGCCCGGGCAGCTCATACATCTCCCCCTCGTTTGCATCGTAACGATAACCGTTGAGTTTTCGGTCGTAGACGATCGGCGCATTGAGATAGAGACGCATCTCTTCAATGAGACGCTTCACCGTGGCCCGGGAACACTCCAGCTCCTGCTCTAAGCGCTGCCTTGAAACCGGGTAACGGGCTGACTGCAGGATCCGGTTGAGTTCAAAAATCCGGTCGAAGCGATCCATGCAGGGGAGACCCGGGCCCTATACAGACTTGAGTTTCTGCCTGGTATTGTCCTGCTCGTCCAGGGACCAGAGTCTTTCCAGATGGTAGAAATCCCGAACCTTCGGCAGCATCACATGCACCACAACCCCATTCAGGTCGACCAGGGCCCACTCACCATCTTCCATACCTTCGGTACCGAGAGGGGCTTCACCGGCCTGTTTCGCTTTGAAGGCCACTGTTTGGGCAATCGATTTTACGTGTCTGTCCGAGGTGCCGCTGGCGACAACCATGATATCTGTTATGCTGGTCTTTCCTCGTACATCCAGTACCACCACATCCTTAGCTTTCATGTCGTCCAGTGCCTGTAGAACGACGTCTCTGAGTTCTTCTATTTGCATTGAGTCCTGTATATCTGTTGCCTATGAAAGTGACCGGAACACCGGTGATGGGCGATTTTACCCAATCTTGGGGCCCGTTAACACTAATCTAATGGGCTCTTGTGACAAGCATAACCTATTGTGACTGTTTTGCATGATAGGTCTGATATAGATTGTTATTTTCAATAAACTGCAGAACCGCCTCCGGCAGCAGAAAACGTGGCGTCCGCCCCTGGGCAAGCAAGCGACGGATTTCACTTGCGGATATTCCAAGCTGGGTAACCGGTTGCTGGAGGATCAAGCCACAATCCTGCGCCCTGAGTTGCACCGGCGTGGAGACCCTTCGGGCCTTGAGCAGGCTTTCTATCGCTGTATCCTTGTGAACACTCTCTCCCGGCCTCTGCATCATCACGAGATGGGCGAGACACAGAATCTGATCAGGACGATACCAATCGAGAAAGCCGTTGAAGGCATCCATTCCCAACAACAGGCACAACGACCGGTCGGGCTGTTCCTGGCGCAGGCTGGCGAGGGTATCCACCGTGTAGGAATCCCCCGCGCGCAATATCTCCCTGTCATCTACCACAAACCCCTGTTGCTGCCGGGTTGCGAGCCGTACCATTTCGAGTCTCAGCTCAGCGGGGGTCTCTGGCTGATCCCGGTGGACCGCGCCATGCAGAGGGATGAAACGAATCTCATCCAACTCCAGCGCCTGCATCACATCCAGCGCGGTTCGCAGGTGACCAAAGTGAATCGGATCGAAGGTGCCGCCAAAAACGCCAATCATCTACGGATGTGCCCATCACCAAGCACAATGAATTTTACCGATGTCAGCCCCTCCAGGCCGACCGGACCCCGGGCGTGGAACTTGTCTGTCGAAATCCCGATTTCAGCGCCCAAGCCATATTCGAATCCATCGGCAAAACGGGTTGAGGCGTTGACCATCACCGAGCTGGAGTCGACTTCGGTGAGAAAACGACGGGCACGGGTGTAGTTCTCAGTGACGATGGCATCGGTATGCTGAGAGCTGTGGCGGTTGATATGGTCTATGGCCTGCTCCAGGCCCTGCACCACCTTGATAGAGAGTATGGGGGCCAGATACTCGGTGTCCCAATCCGCATCGGTCGCCGGAAGGCAGTCTGCAATAATCTCCCCTGTGCGTTCACATCCCCTCAGCTCTACTCCTTTATCTATCATTGCTTCGCCAATTCTTGAGAGAGTCGATTCAGCAATCCCATCCGCCACCAGCAGAGTCTCCATGGTATTACAGGTGCCATAACGCTGTGTCTTGGCATTCATGGCAACCGCGAATGCCTTATCAGGATCGGCCTGATCATCGATATAGACATGACAGATCCCATCCAGGTGCTTGATGACCGGCACCCTGGCCTCTTGGCTGATACGCTCGATCAGGCCCTTGCCCCCCCGCGGAATAATCACATCGATCGATTCCGGCATAGTGATCATTTTGCCCACGGCTGACCGGTCAGTGGTAGCAACCACCTGCACCCCTTCCTGAGGCAGATCCGCCTTCAGCAGGCCGTTATCTATCGCGCCCGCGATCGCCTGATTGGAATAGTAAGCCTCGCTGCCACCCCGCAACACGGCGGCATTACCGGATTTCAGACAGAGTGCCGCGGCATCGGCCGTGACATTGGGACGCGATTCGTAAATGATGCCGACAACCCCCAGAGGCACTCGCATCCGACCTACCTGGATCCCGCTCGGGAGGTATTTCATATCAAAAATCTCACCGATGGGGTCGGGAAGGGCGGCTACCTGGCGCAACCCCTCAATCATGCTATCGATACGAGCCGGTGTCAGTTCGAGTCGATCCAGCAGGGCCGCATCCAGCCCCTTCTCCGCACCTGCCTCCAGATCCTTCCTGTTTTCGTCCATCAGCCTCTCTCGGGACCCATCCAGTTCATCGGCAATGGCCTCGAGCGCTCTGTTCTTTTGTGCGGTAGTGGCGCTGGCAAGCACCCTTGAGGCCTGGCGCGCCTGCTCACCAAGGGTTTTCATGTAGCTAGCGACATCGGATATCTGTTTTGACATGTTCTTAGGGTCGTCTCGTGGGATTTAAGCAGCCATGGTCCGGGGCGGCCGGATCGATTAAACGTCCGATTTTAACAAATCTTGTGCCTGTAAACCCGAATGTTTTATCCAGGAATACGCTCCAACACGCGGACCGGCAATTGCTTTATATCTTATTGATAAATAAGAGTTAATTAGCACTTTTACCCATCATGGCCAAGGCCTTTCCGGGCTGCTTGATGACAAAGACCGGAATTATTACCCATTTGTTCACCTAAATATTTAAGTTCCAGAGAATTCAACCGATCTATGTTGTAAGCAAGGATACAATGCAGAGCCAACAACCATGAAGAAAACTCTTTTAAGCGCACTACTAATACTCAGCTTTAGCGGTCAGCTATGGGCGGAGCAGTTCATCTTTGACGTACCCATGTACTCCAAAGGGGCCAGCACTTACTACATAGCAGGAAAAATCGGAGACATGCCTGAAACAGAATTCATGGTAGACACCGGCTCGAGCTATATGACCATTAACGAGGCTACCTTGAGTGAACTCCAGGTCAGTGGAAGTCCTCGCTATTTAAGGGACCTCAAGGGTATCTTGGCGAATGGTGATGAATTGAGTGTGCCTGTCTACAAGATCACCAATGTACGGATCGGCACAGAGTGTCTACTGGAAGAGGTGGATGTTGCGGTATTTCCAGGCAAGACGCGCCAGATCCTCGGATTGAGTGCATTATCTAAGACCGCACCCTTTATTTTCTCAACCCATCCACCACAACTACAGTTGAGTAATTGCCACCTGGCTAAAGCGGAAACCGACAACCAGACCAAGCTGGCTGCCGGCATTACGAACCCTTAAACGGGATCATGCTCCCTAACGAAGTTATTTACCTTCAGGAGCGCCGCCGCTGGCCTCGAATGCACTGAATTCAGCCGCATCGACTTGCCCATCCTGATTCGCATCGGCAGTTTCCCACCCCTTGTAGAGGGACTCGCTGGCTATAGCCTCTTTAGCAGAGATGGCACCATCGGCATCGGCGTCGAGCTTAGTGAATGCTTCCTCGCCAGCTACGACTGCGGTAAAAAAACCTGCGGCAGCCAGAGCCACTGCAGACTTGAGGGTAGTTTTTTTATTCATCGTGATCTCCTTTTCGGAATGTATTGATTTTCGATCCCAAAAGGCCCTTTTGTGGGCCTTCCAGTGAACCTTATGACAACGCCAGGCCGAGAAATCTTGTGACACAAATCACAAAGCTCACTACTTTTATTCCTAAAATTGAAGTTTACTGAGACAACGCCTTCTGTCCCTCCTCGTCGCTGTTGATTTCAAAGGCACTGAATTCAGCACTATCGATTCTGCCATCACTGTTCGCATCGGCGGACGCCCAATCCTTGTAGAGTGCTTCATTGTCAATCGACTCTTCCGCGGAAATGAAACCATCGGCATTACTATCCAACTTAATGAATGCATCTTCAGCGGCTGTGGCACTACACACCCCGCCCACTACAAAAACCACAACCAGTTGTTTTATTAGGATTTTTTTCATCATTTGCTCCATGTTAATGATTCAAGACAAGACCACGGAACGGCGGTCTCGGGTGACAGATCAGACAACGCGGAAAGAGATATTCAGTTGACCTGGTTCACAGTTTAGTATCATAAATAACTAATACTTAATATTGGGGGATCAATCCAGCCATGCCCCGGGCCAGCTGTTGGAATATCAGCCAGGGATCCGCGGTATCCAGACCTTTTATTGCCTTATCCGCTTGGGCACAAGCCGACAACAGATGCTGCCAATGGTTCACCTGCCGCTGCAGCGCTTTACGCAGGATCGGCTTACGCCTGTCCCAGACACGATGCTTAGCCATCACCTGGTCCATACCACCGCCAACCTTTATCTCAAAGGCCATCTCGGCGAGCAACCGAATCTCACGACTGAACGCCCAGAGCACCACGGGGGCTGCAACACCCTCACCCTTGAGTCCCTGCAGAATACGCAGCCCTTTGCTGATATCCCCCATGAGCAGGGTATCGACAAGGGTAAAGATATCAAAGCGAGCACTATCGGCCACGGCCTCGATGAGCCTTTCAGGTGTCACCACTCCCCGGCCATACAACAGCAATAGTTTCTCTATCTCCTGGTTGGCCGCAAGCAGATTACCCTCTACCCGATCCGCCAGCATCTCCACCACGCCGGCATCGGGGATTAATCCCGCACGCCGAAGCCGTTGTTCAATCCAGGGGATAAGCCGTTTTCCTTCCACCGGCCAGATCTGCACCACCACACCCAGCTGGTCAATCGCCTGATACCATTTGCTGTTCGCCTGCGCCCGCTCCAACTTGGGAAGGCTAATCAACAGGATGGTATCGATTGCGGGCCGTTCGCAATAGGCAACGAGGGATTTCCCCCCCTCCGCACCCAGTTTTGCACTGTTCAGACGCAGCTCCAGCAGTCGCTTTTCGCCAAACAGAGAGAGACTTTCCGCGGCGGTGTTCAAACTAGACCAATCGAAACCGCTCCCCTGATCTAAAACCTCACGTTCGCTGTATCCCTGCTGTCGCGCCGACTGTCGTATCGCATCCCCCGCCTCCTGCATCTGCAAGGGCTCGTCCCCACTTAACAGATAGACGGCAGCGAGCTGTTGCTGCAGGTGATTTTCCAGTTGTTCATTGCGCAGACGCATCTACTTAATGGCCTCGAGACGACGTATGATCTGTTCAGCCATCTCGTTTCGCATATCGTATTTCATCAAATTGGTTTCGTTTCTTTGGCCAAGTTCATCGTCACCGCTGAAACTGAGCTGACGCATCAGATCAAACAACTGCTCTATACCCTCTTCGCCGCTACCCGGCACCCTGGCACGAGCCAATGCGGAGAGATGCAGTTCCTTGTCGAGGGCCTTACCCCCCGCATCCACCGATAGTACCCTGCTGGTGAATTTTTCCTCCAGGATCTCGATTATCAGCTTGGCTGAGGCCGGATCATCGACCAATACCGCGCCTCTGCCTCGAAGATTGTCATACAGCACAGCAGCCAGACTCTCCCGTTTCCCGGAACCGACGATATAGAGGCCATCCAGCGCAGGGGACAGGCGCCCATAACCCTTGAGATGGAAACCGCAGCCGGTTGAAAGGAATACTATCAACAGTGCCGATAATAGCTGACCGGGCAAGGGTATTTTATTTGGCAACGACATTCACCAACTTGTTCGGCACCACGATGACCTTCCTCACAGTAGCCTCAGCGATAAAACGTTGTACATTCTCATTGGCCAGGGCCAGCGCCTCGATAGCCTGCTTTTCGGCATCCGCAGGCACCTGTATGGTTGCCCGAACCTTGCCGTTTACTTGAACCACATAGGGCAGACTCTCCTGTTTCAGGGCAGTCTCATCGGGCTGCGGCCATTCACTGTCGAGGATCTCATCCCCATATCCCAGATCACACCACAGGCGATGGGTCATGTGGGGGGCGATAGGCGCCAGCAGACGCAACACCAGAGACACTCCCTCACGCTTCAGCTGTAGATCCGCTGCCTCATCTCCCAACTTGTAGAGAATGTTGATCATTCCCATACAGGCGGATACTACATTGTTGAAGCGTTCACGATCATAGTCATAGAGGGCCTTTTTCAATGCTTCATGAATTTCCCGCCGTGCCGTCTTCTGGGACTCCGCCAATTCCACCGCAGCCCCATCCGCCGCCGGCGGCTCGGTATGAATCGCCTGGGCCAAGGCCCACAGGCGCTTGAGAAACCGATGCGAACCCTCGACCCCTTCGTCATTCCACTCCAATGACTGATCGGGTGGCGAGGTAAACATGGTGTAGAGACGTACCGTATCGGCACCGTAACGATCGATAAGGGCCTGGGGATCGACACCGTTGTTCTTTGACTTCGACATCTTTTCGATGCCACCGATGACCACCGACTCACCATCCTCCTTCAGGCGAGCGGAGAGCGGACGCCCCTTCTCATCACGTTCAACCTCAACCTCGGCGGGGTTATACCAGTGCTTGGAGCCATCATCCTGATCCCGATAATAGGTGTCGGCGACAACCATTCCCTGGGTCAACAGGCGCGTGAAGGGCTCATCGCACTTCACCAGTCCGGCATCGCGCAGAAGCTTATGATAAAACCTGGCATACAACAGGTGCAGGACAGCATGTTCGATGCCGCCTATGTAGTGGTCAACCGGCAACCAATAGTCCGCCCGCCCATCGAGCATGGCACTGGCTCCAGGTGAGGTATAACGGGCATAGTACCAGCTCGACTCCATAAAGGTGTCGAAGGTATCCGTCTCCCGTTGCGCCTCACCACCACACTGGGGGCAGCCGCAGGCAGAGAAGGCAGGATTGTCTTTGATCGGATTGATGGTGTTTTCGTCATACACGATATCCTCGGGCAAGCGTACCGGCAGGTCTTCCAAGGGTACCGGTACAATCCCGCAGTTATCGCAATGAATCATGGGTATAGGCGCACCCCAATAGCGTTGACGGGAGACTCCCCAATCACGCAGGCGGTACTGCTTGGTCTTCTGCCCTTTGCCCCTCTCCCGCAACCACTCCGCTATGGCATCGAAGGCATCGGCGGAGGAGAGTCCGTTGAACGGCCCAGAGTCCTTAAGCACACCCGCATCGGTAAAGGCCGCCGCCTGGATATCCACACTCGAACCGTCACTCGGGTGAATCACCTGCTTGATCGGGATAGCGTACTCTCGCGCAAAGGCATGATCCCGTTCATCATGGGCCGGAACCGCCATTACGGCCCCGGTACCATAACCCATCAGCACAAAGTTGGCGGCATAGACAGGCACCGCTTCACCGCTCACCGGATGGGTCGCACTGATACCCAGGGGGATACCCTTTTTCTCGATCGTCTCCAGTTCCGCTTCGGAGGTTCCCCCCTGGCGACACTCTTCAATGAAGGCCGCAAGTTGAGGATTCGATTCAGCGGCCTTCAACGCCAAGGGATGTTCGGCCGCTACGGCCACATAGGTAACCCCCATCAAGGTGTCCGGACGGGTGGTATAGACGGTGAGGGGCTGGTCCGAGGCCTCGATATCGAATTCCATCTCGACACCGAAGGAGCGGCCGATCCAGTTACGTTGCATGGTACGCACCTGCTCCGGCCAACCATCCAGGTTATCGATCTCATCCAGCAGCTCATCCGCGTAGTCGGTAATCTTGACAAACCATTGGGGAATCTCGCGCCGCTCAACCAGGGCTCCGGAACGCCAGCCGCGACCATCAATCACCTGTTCATTGGCCAGAACGGTCTGATCCACCGGATCCCAATTAACCACAGCGTTCTTGCGATAGACCAACCCCTTTTTGAAGAGCTCGGTGAACAGCCACTGTTCCCATTTGTAGTAGTCGGGTTGACAGGTTGCCAGCTCCCGGCGCCAATCGTAACCGAAACCGAGGCGAGCCAATTGACCCTTCATATAGGCGATGTTGTCATAGGTCCAACCGGCCGGGGCAACCCTGTTCTTCAACGCCGCATTCTCAGCCGGAAGACCAAAGGCGTCCCAGCCCATGGGTTGCAGCACGTTTTTACCCAGCATGCGTTGGTAACGGGCAATCACGTCACCGATGGTGTAGTTACGCACATGCCCCATGTGCAGCTTGCCACTGGGGTAAGGAAACATTGAGAGGGAGTAGAATTTCTCCCTACTGGGATCTTCGTCCACCTCGAAGGTCTTCTCCCTTTCCCAATATGCCTGCACCTCTGCCTCGACGGCCGCAGGATCGTAGTTTTTCTGCATCTTATAGTCCGACTGGATAGCTGTTAAAAAGAATCATCCGATTGGAATGCCTTGTAGGATTCACCCGGGAACGCGTTGATCGTACCAGGCAAGACATGGTAACACTTTTTTGTTATTTCAATATTCCAGAAATATCTTATCAAAAAAACAACAGGTTGATCTTATACATATACGTTACACCACACTAGGATGCGATCAACCTCGCTTCCTCCAAGGCAGAAAACATCGATTCGATAACATCATCGATCACATACAACCATGCGGCCAGGAC
>JASFJX010000048.1:0-11575 GCA_050119385.1 Candidatus Thiodiazotropha sp.
TCGATATGCGACTAACAAGCCTGGCCAAGCCTCTGCGTTTGAGATGGGATCCATCACAATACCCGAGGCAGCGGCCCAGGGATTGATCGAGCCTTTTCCCTACGATAACTATTATCCGGGATCTGGAAGCGCCAGTATTGAAGATTTTCTTGTCAGCGACCTCTCCAATGCCAGAGATACCTCCGCCTACTTCGAGGCCTTTGGTATTACAACCCCCGTTAGTTTGAGCGCGAATCCGCTGAGTCTCTGGGATATGGATGAAGAGACGGTAAGTGGCTATTTTATGGCTTCCTTCGATGCTAACGATCTGCCTGTCGACGGTAACGCAGGGTTGCGTGTGGTCTATACTCAAGCGTCGGTAGCGGGTTTCCAAACGGTTCCGGCAACGGGAGAAAATGAACCGCTCGATATCGATAGGTCATATGTCGACTATCTTCCCAGCCTGAATTTACGTTACGATCTAGGTGCGGGTCTCTACTTGCGAGGGGCTGCATCGAAATCGATGACCCGGCAAAAATTCAGTAATCTCTCGCCCTCTTTGACGCTGTTTCAGAATCTGGTAAATCCTGCATTGAATATAGGTAGCGCAGGTAACCCTGAGTTGGAGCCGGTACGCTCAAACAACCTGGATCTGGCCCTGGAGATGTACTTCAATCCAACCACATCACTCTACCTGACGGGCTTCACAAAAAGAGTGGATGGCTTTGTGACTTCAGTCAGCAGTCCTGAGGTTCATGATGGTGTTACCTATCAGGTCACCCGTCCGCAGAACAGGGGCAAGGCCGATATCAAGGGTTTCGAAGTCGGATACCAACAATTCTACGATTTTCTCCCGGGCTGGTGGCGGGGGCTCGGGTTACAAGCAAACTATACCTATATCGATAGTGAGGATAATACCCTGATCTCGGGCGAGACGCTGCCGCTGCAGGATCTGTCCAAGAACAGCTTTAACCTGATAGGAATGTATGAGCTGGGTAAGGTTTCTACCCGGGTTGCCTATAGTTGGCGAGATGATTTTCTCAGCGGTGTGACCAATGTTGTGGGAGTCGGACCCATTCCCATTTATACAGAGTCTTACGGATGGCTGGATGCCTCGGTTAGATATCGCATCAATGATCAGCTGATTTTGGGTATCGAAGGAAATAACCTGTTGAGAACTGAGCGCAGCTCGAATTACAGTTCAGAGCGACGCCCCCAACGTAGTGTGATCGATGATAGACAAATCACGATCTCCCTATCATCTCGCTTTTGATCCTATCGATTGGCTTCTACCGGCAAACTATACTTAATGCAGTATAAGCCTAGTTATATTCCGGTTATTTCTCGTAAAATCCATGGGTTGATCCTGTTTCTGAGCGACTGGATGTAACATTCGGGCTAGAGGTTAAAATCGATATCGGACTCATCGGAAACGAATGATTATTTAGATCTGAACAGACAGCGCCGTACATGCTGGCAGTGTGGCAGGATAATATCTCAGCAGAATCAACTAATCTAAGGGTTATAGATTGGGTCAATCTATTAGGAACAGTACTCAACACGAATTATAATCTTATCAGAAGAGGCCCCTATGCAGTCTAAACTGCGATAATTTTACGTTTTTCTATAATATTTCGATTTTAACTAAAAATTCGAAAATCGATATTGTCTGTGATAAATCGCGTTTATCACCAGTCCTGTGAAATAAGGTTATTAATGTTATTGCCGAGTGATATAAATGCCTTTTTTTGGCAGCCAACGGTGGCTGATTGGCGTATTGGCTGCAAATTCCTACTTTGGTTTTTGTGGATCATCGGCAGCTATACGATTATCGATAACTCTCTTGCGGATTCCCCTATCGACAAGTGGCTTCAGGATGTCAAGCAAATTCAAATATTGCTACATAACGATATACCCCGCGGCTATGAAGAGGCGAAGAACCTACTAAATGGTCTACCGGTTGATGCACCACCTGCCCATCGTATCATGGCCCTGAACCTGCTCGCCCGAGCCGAAGGCCATATGGCTCTGGTTGATCTGGGGGATGAACACGCCAGACAGGCACTACGGCTGGCGATACAGCAGCAGGATCTGGTCGGCCAGGTCGAGGCCTGGCTCAATCTGTCACTGAGCTCGGTCAATCAAGCGGATTCCGAACTACTTTCTGAAGCGCCAATGCAGGCCCTGACCCTCCTGCAAGATGTCGAAAACCGTCCAGACCTGCTAGGCGAGGCGATGTTGCGTGTTGCTATGATGTATCTTCGCTTCAACAAGCTGGAGGAGAGCGTTACTATCTCGGTAGAACTGATGGAGACTGCACGCCAGGAAAGCGACCCTTTCATGCTGACCTATGCCTATCAGGCATTGGCGATAGCCTACGAACTGACACATCGCTATCAGGATTCCCTGGTTTATTACGAGGGAATGCTGAAACACGCCAAGGAGATTCCATCAAAGGTATTGCAGGGAGATGCATTGAAAGGTATCGCCTTGGTTAAATCATATCTGGGGGAAACCACAGCGGCTGAACCCATATTTCACCAGGCACTCGCTCTGTATCGAGAGGCAGGCGGTCCTTTATATCTCAGTACCGGTCTTTTTGGATTGGCTGAAAATCTTCGTGCACAGGGTCGTTATGAAGAGTCGTTAAGGTTGTTTACTGAATCCTTGGCCATTCAAGAGAAGTATAACAATCGGATCGGTATGTGGTGGGTGCTGGTCGCACGTAGTAGTAACTATCAGGAGCTGGGGAAACTGGATGAGTCGATGGGCGATGCACAGCGAGCCGATGGGATTGCGACGCAGATCGGTATGTCGCTCTATCGCAGCAGGAGTAAGCAGCGTATGGCGGAAGTTGCCCATGCCCAAGGGGATTACCGGCAAGCCTTCGAGTTTACAACTTTATCGTCTACGATAGCAGATGATGCGAATACCGAGCACACAAGCCAACGTATGTTGGAGATGGTGCAGCGTTATCGGCAAGAGAGCAAGCAGCGCAGACTGGAGGAGCTTGAGCGTAAAAACGCGTTGCAGAGTAGCGAGCTGCGTCAGCGTGAGATACGGCAGCGGTGGATGGTTGTTGTACTTATCATCATCATTGCTGCATTGCTTGCCACGGCCTATCTTTTGCATCGTCTTCGCCAATCGCATCGGTTGCTAAAGAATACAAACAAGCATCTTGCGAATTCACGCAATGAACTGCGTGAAAAGAGCGGTATATTACAGTCTGTGCTCGACAGTATGGGTGATGGGGTTGCGGTCGCGGATGAGAAGGGAGGCTATATGCTGCTAAATCCTATCGCCAAGGGCATAATCGGCGATGCACGCATGTTAAATGACAAATCGGAAAGATCCGATACATATGGTTACTTCCTGCCCGACAAAATAACACACTATCCATTGGGTGAGCTGCCACTGTCGAAGGCGATCGCAGGCGTGCCTTGTGACAATGTTGAGATGTTTGTGCGAAATGCCGCAGTATCCGATGGTCGTTGGTTGAGCGTAACGGCTAGGCCTTTAATAGACAGGTCTGGCATGGCAAAGGGTGGTGTTGCAGTATTTTCGGATATCACTATTCAGAAAAATGCCAGAAGGCAGATGGAGTTGTCCGCGAGAGTAATCGAGCAGAGTGCTGAAGGTATCATTATTTTCGATGCGGACAAGAATATCCTAACGGTCAATCGGGCGTTTTGCGAGATGCTAGGGTATGAGTCAGAGGACCTGGTTGGGGGTAATCTTGACAGTTTGCAGTATGATAATCATGACCAAGAGTACGTAAGTCATATCAGGCAGCAGATATGGCATCATGTAGATCAGGATGGTTTCTGGCAGGGGGAGATTCGAGAACGGCACAAGAGTGGTGTTGCCATCCCGGTATTCCTCTCCATCAGTGTGGTTCTCGACGAGCAAGAACGCATTATCAATTACATAGGTATAAATAGAGATATCAGCCAACATAAGGAGGCTGAAGCGCATATCCATCAACTCGCCTACTACGATGCGTTAACGGCATTACCCAATCGTTTTCTCTTCAATGATCGTATTGAACAGGCTATCAGTCATGCGCGCCGTGAAGGCCATCCGATTGCATTGATGTTTCTTGATCTTGATCGTTTCAAGAACATCAATGACTCTCTTGGTCACCGCATTGGTGATAGTGTGCTGATCGAAACCGCAAGACGCTTGAAGAAAATCAAACGCGGAGAAGATACCGTCTCAAGGCTGGGAGGTGATGAATTTACCCTGCTGTTACCAGGCACCGACAGTGATGGTGCCGCACATGTGGCAAAGAATATTATCCGTACCATTTCAGAACCTTACCATATCAGTCAACATGAGCTGCTGATTACACCGAGTATTGGTATCTGTATCTATCCGAATGATGGTGACAGTGCTGAAATCTTGATCCAGAATGCAGACTCGGCGATGTATCGTGCTAAAAAGGATGGTCGTTCAGTTTTCCGTTTCTTCACTCAAGAGATGTACCAACGGGCCAATCTTGTATTGAAACTCGAAAATGCGCTACACAATGCATTGCAAAGACGGGAGTTTTTTCTGCATTACCAGCCCCAGATTGATATGCTGACGGGGAATATAGTCGGTTGTGAGGCGTTATTGCGCTGGAAACATGCTGAATACGGTATGGTGCCACCGGCAGACTTTATTCCGATAGCAGAAGATACCGGTCAGATTCTCTCCATAGGTGGGTGGGTGCTGCAAACTGCCATAAGACAGGTGAAGATGTGGCAGCGCTCAGGATTGCCATTGCTTCCGGTATCGGTGAATCTATCCGCTGTTCAGTTTCGTCAGGCCAATCTGATTGAAAGGATTAGCCAGATGTTGCAGGTAAACGAATTGCCGCCTGAGTTTCTCGAACTCGAGTTAACCGAGAGCATTACCATGGAAAATCCGGCGATTGCCATTAACATCATGAATCAGTTGAATCGGTGCGGTATCAGGTTGTCGATAGATGATTTCGGTACCGGATATTCCTCCCTCTCTTACCTGAAGCGGCTCAATATACACAGACTAAAGATTGATCAGTCGTTTATTCGCGATATTACAGTGGATACGGAAGATGAGGAGATCGTTAGAACCATTATCACCTTGGCAAAGAGTCTAAAGCTACAAACCGTAGCGGAAGGTGTGGAAACCAATGAGCAAATGGATCTTCTGAAAGCGGAAGGTTGTAATGTGGTTCAGGGATACTATTTCAGCAAGCCTTTACCCCCCGATGAGTTTGCTGAACTTTTATACGCCGAGCAGAGTATGGATAGATCTCGGTTTAAAGAGATTGTCTTATAATGGGGGCTCTTCATGTGGTCGGATTGTCACACTAGGAAGAGCAAAATCAGGCCACCCAATACAAAACGATAGATGACAAAGGGCAGCATACCCATTGTTTCGATAAAGCGTAGAAAGTAGTGGATGCACAGATAGGCTGTGATAAAAGCCAGCCCTGTACCCAGGCTCAGAGAGAACCAATCGGGAGGGATGTTGCTGTTTATCAGGTCGAGGGTCAGTAAACCGCCGGACATCAAGATGGTTGGAATAGAGATCAGGAACGAAAAGCGAGATGCGGCCTTGCGACTCAGGCCGAGAAAGAGTCCAGCGGTTATTGTCGAGCCGGAACGGGAAGTGCCGGGTATAATGGCCAGAGCCTGAAATACGCCGATAATCAACGCATCCTTCCAGCGGATCTCGTACTCATCCCGCTGACGCTTGCCTATGCGATCGGCGAGCAGTAACAGGATGCCGAAGCCGATGGTGGTGATGGCGATCACCAGGGGCGAGCGTAAGTCGGTCTCCACCAAGGATTTCATCAGCAGGCCAAACACACCCACTGGCAGGGTGGCGATAATGATCATCCAGCCCAGATGTGACTCTCTGGAACGGGCTGCGGGATTGAACCAGGAACGGAAAAAGTCACTGCTTATGGTTATGACCTCATGTCGGAAATAGCCAACCACCGCAGCCAGGGTTCCAAGGTGCACAGCCACATCAAAGGCCAGGCCTTGATCCTCATAACCGGTAACTACTGGGGCCAGTATCAGATGGGCTGAGCTTGAAATGGGCAGAAATTCGGTCAATCCTTGCAGCGTGGCAAGGATGAAGATTTGCAGCAGTTCCATGAAACGTGATTTAAGTTGTCAGCTATTGGACCAGGGAGAATCCAGTTGTTTTTTCTCCCAGGCAAGGGAGGAACTGGCAATAATCGACAGGTCATCATATCTGGGGATCCAGCCTAATACTTCACGCACCTTATCGGCACCGGCAACAAGTTCAGGCGGATCACCCGCACGTCGTTCCGCCTCGATGATATTCAGCGCTGCGCTGTTGGCATCCTCTACAGACTTCAGCAGCTCACGCACGGAGTAACCGTGGCCATAACCGCAGTTAAGGGTGGTCGATTCTCCCCCTTTGCGCAGATAATCAAGGGCCTTCACATGGGCGTCGGCCAGGTCTTCTACATGAATATAATCCCGTACACCGGTACCGTCCTTGGTGGGGTAGTCGGTACCGAAGATATAGACCGCCTCACGTTTACCCACCGCAGCTTCACAAGCCACCTTGGTCAGCAGGGTCGCCTTGGGCGTCGACTGGCCGATGCGGCTCTCCAGGTCACAACCGGCCACATTGAAGTAGCGCAGGGCGACATATCGCATATCGCTGGCGGCAGCGAGATCGCGCAGCATAATCTCCGACATCAGTTTTGAGGTGCCGTATGGATTGATCGGATTGGTTGGGGCGTCTTCGTAGGCGACACCCGATTCGGGAATACCGTATACCGCCGCTGTGGATGAAAAGACAAAATGCTTGACCCCGGCTTCGGCACAGCAGGCCAGTAGATTTCTGGTGCTACAGGTATTGTTTGCGTAGTACTTGAGCGGATTCTCTACTGATTCTGGAACGATTGTGTGGGCAGCAAAATGTAATACTGTATCGATGTCGTACTCCTTGAGTACGCGGCTCACCAGCTCTGGGTCACCGGTATTGCCGACAACCAGTTCACCATGCAGAACGGCTTGGCGAAAACCGGTGGAGAGATTGTCGAGGGTGACCAGCTTTTCGCCAGCCTCGCCCAACTGACGAGCGGTGTGACTGCCGATATATCCCGCACCGCCGGTAACGAGAATCCCTTTCTGTGACATATTATGCTCTCCTTTTTACGCTCTGGTGTTCATGAATTAAAACGAGCCACATCATAGCGGGGCTTTTGGCTAGAGTCATGTTTTTGTACGCTGGCTAGTGTCCATCCAGAAACAGAGAGCATTTATTTACCCACCGGCGCCTGACGGTTGTCTTTCTCCGACGCCCCAACAGCACATCCCTGTGCTGACGGGGCTTGCGCGGCATCCCTGCCGCTTCTGCGAAAGACAACCATCAGGCGCCTACCAACGTCCATGTAGTTTCTGGATGGGCATTAGCTATGTGCCATTTATTCGTTACACCACACTAGCAACATGTATTTGGTCGTCGCGTTAAGAATTCAGTGGGGGAGGAACCAATCTTGAAAAGTCGCCGGGTGTTGGCTGCGGTCTGTTCTGCAATCAGTTCCGCTGGTTGCTGGCGCAGCCGGGCGACAGTATCGAGAATTTCAGCAAGATAGGCAGGTTCATTACGCTGGCCTCGATGGAGACTGGCGGGCTGGTCGGGTGAGTCGGTTTCCAGCAGAATTGCCTCCAGGGGCAGGGATTTGATCAGGCGGTGGAGGCGCTTCGCCCGTTCATAAGTGATCGGACCGCCGAAGCTCAGGTAAAATCCCATGTCGACCAGCCGTCGGGCCTGTTGTTCACTGCCGGAAAAGCTGTGTACCATGCCTTGCAGTCCTGCATAACGGCGCAGGGTGTTAATCACCTCTTCCAGGGAGCGCCGTGCATGGATGATTACCGGTAATCCCTGTTCCACGGCAATCTTCAGTTGTTGTTCAAAATAATACCGCTGCTGTTGCGGTTGGGGGTCTTCGATAAAGAAGTCGAGGCCGCATTCGCCGATGGCGACAGGTTGTTCTTTTTCAACCCACTCCTGCAACTGGGTGAGGTGCTCTTCAAGGTGATCTGAGTGATACATCGGATGCAGGCCATAGCTGGGGTAGAGCCCCCGGGTCTGTTCACACAACTGTTTGATTCTCGGCCACCATTCTGCCTTGACGGCAGGGATCACCTGTTCCAGTACGCCGGCCTCATGGGCCCGTTGCAAAGCCTCTTCGCGGTCAGCTTCGAAGCTGACATCGTCAAAGTGGCTATGGGCATCGATCAGCCGCGGGTGAATACCCATTGATCATCCTTGGAGAGGCTTTTGTTGTAACCATAACCCTCCCTGTCGAAGCCCTGAATATCTATCGGATCCTGCAGGCGGTTGTCGATGATGTAGCGACTCATCAAGCCGCGGGCCCGCTTGGCGAAAACCCCGATCATACGATAGCCGGCATCCTTTTTCTCTTTGAACTGCGGCGTGATGATGCGCCCCTGTATCCGCTTCGGTTTGATCGATTTGAAATATTCGTTTGATGCCAGGTTGATCAGGATGTCGTCACCCTGGGCCTTGAGGTCCTTGTTGATCGCCTGGGTGATCTGTTCTCCCCAGAAGGCATACAGATCCTTGCCTCGCTCATTGGGTAACTTGGTCCCCATCTCCAGGCGGTAGGGCTGCATCAGGTCGAGGGGGCGTAAGACACCGTAGAGTCCGGAGAGGATTCTCAGGTGTTGTTGAGCGAAATTGAATCCCTCTTCATCCAATGTTTCCGCATCCAGTCCGCTATAGACATCGCCCTTCATCGCCAGCGCCGCTTGTTTGGCATTCTTGAGAGTGAAGGGTGTCTTCCAGTTATGGTAACGATCGAAGTTGAGTTCCGACAGTTTGATGCTCAATTTCATCAATTCTGCCAGATCCATAGCCGAGTAGTTGCGCAGATTGCTGACCAGATCGCGAGACTGTTTCAGAAAGGCGGGTTTGCTATGGGTTGTGGTGGCCGGCGGTGTCTCGTAATCGAGGGTTTTAGCCGGGGAGAGCGTAATCAACATCTGAATTCAACTGCCTGCATCGTGGTTAATGCCTAAATGATCGCCAGTGTGCGTGCTAAATACAACCGTTCCTTACTTAGGGTTAGGTGCAAATCTTCTTAAGATAAGCGCCATTCATGTTAGGCTTGCACTCCGGCTCACGCTTGTGGAGTGTTCAGGAGATGTCCGAGGAAATATTTCAGCGACTATTGCAGCTGGTTCAGGATCTGTATACGGAAACCGAATCATTGACGGAGAGTGACGGCGAACTGCAGCTTTGGTACAACCGGGGTTATGCAGATGGCATGGTCGTGGCGATGCAATCATCAGGTTATCAAGCGCAACTCGAGGCTGCCGGTGTGGTGATTGATAAAGCATTGATTTCAGGCCAGGAGTTTCTGCCATGGGGTAAAGCCTATCGGCACGGATTCGAAATGGGTGAAAAAGAGACTGGTGAGGCCTTATGAAAGTAGTTTCGTTCAATACCAATGGTATTCGTACACGTGAACATCAATTGAGCCGGCTCAAAGCTGTCTACGATCCGGATATCATCGGCATCCAGGAGACCAAGGTACAGGATGCGGACTTTCCTCTTGGGATGATCGACAAGCTTGGCTATAAGGCTGAATTCCACGGTCAAAAAACCCACTATGGTGTTGCACTGCTCTCCAAGGCGTTGCCGATCAGTATCTCAAAAGGATTTCCCGGTGACAGTGAGGATGCCCAGCGCCGACTGATTGTCGGTCGTTACAGCTCACCTAAGGGGCAGCCCTTGACCCTAATCAACGGGTATTTTCCTCAGGGTGAGAATCGCTCTCATGAGGTCAAGTTTCCAGCCAAACGCCGTTTCTATGCCGATCTACTCAACTACCTGCAATGCGAGCATGATCCGAAGCAGGCGCTGTTGGTCATCGGTGATATGAATGTGGCACCACTCGATTATGATATCGGTATAGGGGAGGATAATGCCAAGCGCTGGCTGAAAACGGGCAAGTGCAGTTTTCTACCGGAGGAGCGGGATTGGCTCGAGGCGTTGCACTCCTGGGGGTTAGAGGACAGTTTTCGTGTCCTCAAGCCCGATGTCAGTGATCTTTTCAGCTGGTTTGATTACCGTAGCCGGGGATTTGAGCGAGATCCGAAAAGGGGGCTGCGCATCGATCTGGTGTTGGCCACGAAGCCTTTAATCGACTGCTGTACAGACGTAGGTATCGCCTACGATGTCAGGTCGATGCAGAAACCCTCGGATCACTGCCCGGTCTGGGCTGATTTCGATTACTGAGCGCTGGAATGATGGATATCAGGTGATATCGATGCCAGAGGTCACTCTGCGGTTTTACGAAGAACTCAACGATTTTCTGCCGCAAGACCTGCGCAAACGCGGTTTCACATATCGTTTTAGTCAAAAAACAAGCATCAAACATTTGATCGAGAACCTCGGCGTGCCCCACACCGAAGTGGAGGTGATTCTGGTGAATGGCGAATCGGTGGATTTCAATTATGCTGTGCAGCCGGATGACCGCATCAGCATCTACCCCGTTTTCGAGTCTCTGGATATCTCCCCACTGCTGCGTCTTCGCTCTAAACCGCTACGATCACTAGGTTTCATCGCCGATGCCCACCTGGGGAAGCTTGCACGATATCTGCGCCTGCTTGGTTTCGATTGTCTGTTTTTTAACGATGCGGGGGATAAGAACCTGGCACGTATTTCGGTCGACCAGGGACGGGTGTTGTTGACCCGGGATCGGGATTTGCTGATGCATCGTGTTATTACCCATGGCTGTTTCATACATGCAACCGAGCCGCGAGAGCAATTGAAGGAGCTAGTGCAGCGGTTGCAGCTGGATGGTGTGTACAATCCCTTTACCCGCTGCATGGAGTGCAATGGCTCGTTGGCGGCAGTGGAGAAAAGGTCGATCGAGGATCAGCTGCCGAAGCATGTCCGACAACACTATAGTGACTTTTGGCGTTGTGATGAGTGTGGACGAGTCTACTGGAAGGGGAGTCACTATCGGGAAATGCGGGCCTTCATCGATGCCCTGGTGACGCCGGTTAAATAAATAGAGTTAAGGGGATGATGGTAATGCCGCAATGGATAGTATCGATCGTACTCAGCCTCTCTTCAGGACTGCTTGCCGCCGAAGAGGTCATTGATGGATGCCTGAAAAGGGTCTTCACCAACTATTGCCTGGGTGGGAGCATGGTTCAGCTGTTACAACAGCGACCCGTTGATATGGATCCCATCGTTAACGCTAATCGCGTTGGTGTTATGTACAGCATTGGCCGTGAACGCGTCTATGTCATGGCCTATCAAGACCGTATATACAAGGTACTGAAGACCTACGACCCTGCGAATCAGGTCACCCTGCAAAGGCTTCAGCGTAGCCTAAACAAGAAATACGGTAGTCATCAGGATATCAGTCATCTGCCGAATTATGTACGAAACATGGCGGGCAAAATCGGTGCTGTGCGCCGGGGAGAGGGGGAACTAAAGTATCGCTGGCAGCCCCCCGGTTCACCCTGGCGTGTCGAGTTGGCCTGGACCCGCAAGCTGGGCATTTCCCTCGCCTATTTGGTGAATGCGTTGGACCAACAAC
>JASFJX010000049.1:0-11473 GCA_050119385.1 Candidatus Thiodiazotropha sp.
GGTGGTGCGGGAGACACCTTTCTCAGAAATCCATCTGGAGAATATGCTCAAGTTGAGTCGTATGGGGGCTGTGGTCATGCCGGCCAATCCCGGTTTCTATCACAACCCCACGACGCTACAAGATATCGTAGACTTCATGGTTGGCCGGATTCTCGACCAACTGGATATCGATCATCGCTTGATGCCTAGATGGGGGACTACAACGACTTGAGATAGGTGGCAACAAGCTTGGCTTGTTGTTCGTCGATGTTGGGAAAGGCGGGCATGATGTGACCGCCCTTCTGGATCATGCCTACGATCTCTTCCGCAGGGGCATCGCTACCGGCTAGCTTAAGAAAAAGCCCGAACAATCCAGTGCCATTTTCGCCATGACAGTTTGCACAGGCGCTGGCATAGATGTCCATGCCGTCCATACCTGATACCGGCGTAAAATCATTACTCTCATTACAGCCAGTAAGCAGGGATGCGGTCAGGCAGATACCTGCAAGACAGGTCGTTTTTTTCATTTAGTTACCTCATGTTTTACAACAACATTCTGGTTGCTTGGTCAGCGTCCAGGCAATAAAGCGAAATCCGTACAATGACAGCTCGGGCAGCCCTGAGCAGATGCTACTCCATTTTCCATCTGTTCGGATAGGGGGTTCAATAAGTAATCGCAACTGCCGGAGCATTATACATGGTGTAGAAATACGCGTTTTTTGAAAAAGCGCAAAGATTTGTAAAAGATTACCGTTAGGTGTCTACCAATGCTCACATGGTTCTAGCTTGGCTACAAGCTAAGTGTTTGTCGAGCTTAGAGAATGGCGCAACGGTTACGGCCGCTGTTTTTAGAGCGATAGAGCGCCATGTCAGCGCGTTTGAGCAGTGATTGAATATTATCGTTGGGGGTAAGTATCGTAGCGCCAAAGCTGGCTGTGACCGTGCCAACTTGATCATGATCAATCCCTTCTATAGCCAGTCGAAGTGACTCGATCATTGCGAAAAGGTCTTTCTCTTCTATCTGTGGGGCGATGATCATGAACTCTTCACCGCCCCAGCGTGCCAGGATGTCAGATTTGCGTATTCTTTTATGTAACAATTCTACGGTATTCTTTAATACTTTGTCACCGATATCGTGTCCATAGTTATCGTTTACCTCCTTGAAATGATCGAGATCAAGCATGATCAGCCCGAAATTTTGATGAGTCAGGCAGGCCAGGGCGATCTGTTTTTTTAACTCTTCATCGAATTTTGTTCGATTATAGACCTTAGTCAAACGATCGGTTTCAGCGATATATTGTAATTTCTTCTCCATTTTGATGGTGGCCGTGATATCGCGGTGTGACTCTGTTATTTGTACTACATTCTCTCCGGACTCATCGAAAATGGGTGTGGCACGTACATCCACATACATCACTCTGCCTTCACTGTTGTAATGTTTATGCACGACGGATACGCTTTGTTTTGTCTTTAGTATCTCTGTGATTGGGCAGGGATCGTGTTTTCCGCTGCAAGGGGTGCTGCATTTATGGGAGAGGCGGTAGCATGTCATACCTTCCTTTATCTGTTCATGGTTGCTGTATAGGTTGGCGGCAGACTGATTGACCAATTGCAATTGATAGGTGTTGACATCGATTACCAGTGTTGGATCGGCAATTGTGTCCACTACTCTCTGTATATAGTTGTGTGATTCCGTGAGTTGCTCTTCTACCTGTTTAAGATGGGTTATGTCGCTGATATGGACAAAAAAATGTGTTAGCTTCCCCTGTTCGTTGCGGATCAGATGGGTTGTATCTTGTACCCACTTAGCATTGTTGTTGTTATCGACGACTTTATATGGACTGCGCTTGAAATCGGTTATACGGCCTTGATCGGCACGTATGTTTTCCTGAATATATTGTTGAAGGTAATCGGGATCGATAAGATTGGAGAAAGATAAATCACCATTCATGAAACTATCCAATTCAAAACCCAGGAAATCAGTAATGTTGGCGGAAATGAATTCTACTGGCCACCCCAATTCATTACGCAGTTTGGCAATGATGCCGGGTCCTGTAAGAAATAGGTCGTGTTCTTGGGAGATCTGTTGATTTAGATATTGAAGTTGCCGTTCGTTTGCTTTGCGTTTTTCTCGGTGCCAGATTGCAATTGAAAATACAATAAATATGATTATGAGAGCTGATCCAAGGGGATGCGCTCTGTTTGCAAGTTGTCGCCTAAGTCTTGCATCGATTAGGTCTATTGGTATATGCAAAAGTACTCTCAGACAGCTCTCGCAGGAATTCTTTACTGCGCTACCTGAAGGGTTGATGGAGTCGAAAGTATAGAGACCTTGATGGTTTAGTTCTTGGCCATGCTTTAGTTGTTGAATAGACCGCCAGGCATCGGCATGCTGTACATTGGCGCCTGTCTGGGGGTTGTCGGGAAACATAAATCCCCAGTCCTGGGAGCTTTCAGGGCTCAATAAGGTATAACCCTGCCAGTTTAGCAAAATGGCATCCCCGGAAAAGCCGGCGGATATGCGGCGAAACTTGCTCAGGATGTTATCTGCCAGGTAGTTGAGTATAACGATCCCTATGGTGTTACTGTTGTCGTCAAAGGCAGGTGAGGCGAAGCGAATTGTCGGCTTTAGGGGTAGTTCGATCTGTTGTTTCTCTATATTCAGATCAAGTGGGGAGCTGTATATGGAACCGGGTGGAGTATTGATGGATTCGGTGAAGTAGTAACGGTTTTTTTTTAATTGCAGGTCTTTGTCTTTAATTATTACAGGTTTTCCATTGTTATAATTGATGCGTATCTTTTCGCGACCGTTAGTATCAAGAAAGCGTATTTGATCGTAGCGTTTACGCTGTAGCGCCAGGGATTTCCATGAGTCCTGCAGACTTTTGATTGTTTTCGGATTTGCAAATTCGGTATTCAGATGACGAAGCTCTTGTTGTTCGATAATGTAGAGTAGATCAGAGTGTATTTCGATGAAGGCAAGGTTTAATTGATTTGTCAGTTGGTTTATTAAATTATTGGATTCGAGTTTTAGATCGTTTACGACATTGTTTAGGGTTTGTTGATAGATGCCCCAAAACAGTAGCACGCCAAAGGTGATCGTGGCTGTCATTAGTAGCAGGTAGATGCGCATCAATCTCGCGGATATCATGATGCGGCCATACTGAATTTATCTCCGGATGAGATGGTGTTGCGGTGAAAAATCACTACCGCCCCGATAATCGTGTCGCCTTCCTTGATCGGTGTGCATATGTAATCGACTCGTAGTGGTTTGCCGGATTTGCGCCAGATCATTTCCTGTTCGCCACGATAAAGGCGACCATTTGCCAGTACCTTGGTTATCGGGCATTTTGATTTTGCAAGCTCATTGCCATCCACTTGGCTATGGCGCCAAGTAGCAAGGCTATTCGTATTGAGTAACTCCTCAATAGTAAATCCCAACATATCAGCCGCTGCCGGATTGACAAAAATGTGGTTTGCCTGGTTATCGATGCCGATTATTCCGTCACCAGCAAGGTCCAATATAAGTTCCTTTATATGTTTGGTATGCAGTGATTCTTCTTCGATTTTTTTGTACTGATCAATATCGTCAATCACGGCGATTAGATAGTCATCTCCATTACGATGTTCAGGTATGGTGGAAAGTGATAGTTGGATCCACTTGTTGGTACCATTAGCGCAAACCAGGCGCAGTTGCGTAGAAACGCTGTCCAGCTTTCTACTGCGGAGTTTGTCGAAGGCGCTTGTACATAACGGTACATCGTCACCGAAAAGCAGCTCCTTGAGGTTGATCTCCATGATTTGCTCCGGCGTCAGTGCAGCGATTTCACTCAGTCGATGGTTGAGGCGCAGTATCTTTCCGTTCAGGTTGATGTGCGCCAAGCCTACTGGAGCCAGATCAAAGGTCGCGATTTGTGCCTGCTGACTCTCTTCGAGGGTTTTCTTATTAGCTGTCAGTGATCGGTTGAGTCGAAACAGACGTATGATCAACATGACCAGAATCAAAAGGACGAGTAGAACTACCAAGTACTTGTGCCAGATCTTAGTAATCGATTCGACAAATCTTTGTTTTACATTTTTGTCGTAGGGAGGCATCCCCAAAAGCGCCAGAAGGTCATGTACTGTCTGGTAGTTTTCGGGGATTGTCCATCCGTATATTTGGGCGTCATGGGCAGCCGGGTGCTCCGGAGGCAATTTCAAAAGTGCCACTGCCACGTCTCTTGCCAGCGACTGAGGTGTATTGGCCAGTTGAGACAAGGGCCATTCGGGATAGAGTGGGGTACTTATGGCATAAGGAAAGTCTTCATAGAACTTGGGGGCGATGATCCGAATGTCATCCTGATTCAGCTTGCCTTCCTGGGCCATTCGTTCCAAGGTGTCTGTCCTGACGATGCCAACCTCAGCTTCTCGCTCCAATACGGCATTCACAACCGCATCATGTGTATTGAGGAATAGCAATGAGGCAAAATCCCATTTTTCAATACCCGCTACCAGCAACTCCCTTCGTGCCATGATCCAGCCGCCTAGCGATGTGCTGTGAACAGCCGCCACGCGTTGATCTTTCAGGTCAGCAAGTTGTTTTATATTTTCTCGCTCCCTGAGGGTGAAAATGACACTGCCAAAGCTGGATGTTTGGCTTTCATGAGACAGCTCATTGATCAGAGTGAGTACCCGTCTGACGCCATACTTGACTGACAGGTTTGCATAGATTCCGGGATTTACGATAACGAAATCGATCATCTGGTTTTTAACCAGGATCTGTATGTCGTCGAAAGCCATGGGAATTATCTTGAATCGATAAGCAGGTAGCGTGTCATTCAAGTACTCAGCGGTCGCACTCCAGCGCTCGAGGCTTTTTTCGGGCCCCCTTTTTGCGAGTACACCGATAAGCACTTCTTCGCTGTCCGCCATCACTGGCAAGGCGTTAAGCCATAAGATAATTATGACAATTAATTGTTTGATTATAATTGGATTGTTATGTTTTAACGATTCTAAGCACATGCTGAGTTTTGAGGCTTCCTTTCACTCATTCTGCAACTGTATCAGTTGAGAATAGTGCATAAAATGATCTAGGGGTGTCTACTTGGCTATACCTCTATTTCGACCGGATCAAGTTTTGCTTTAGCTTGTCTTAGGAACCTAACTTTTTGAATTTATGGTCGTTGTGGTTTCAGTATCAGTCTGATCAGGTTGTCTGAGTCAAAGCTTGCATCATCACCAAGGGATTTCAGTTCCTGCCATAACAGCTCGGCAGGTCGATCGAATTGGCGAATTGTACGTGGTATGGTCAACATACCGATCACATTTTCAGCACTTTGCAGTGTCACGTTGCCGATGGCGATTTCTATGCCATCCGGATCAAGTCGGAGTGGAGTCGACCAGAGTCTCAACACTAGCCGCTGCTGCTTCGATAATTGTTTGATCATGACCAGTTCTTCATGGCGGGCATGATGCACCTGTGGCGGTATGGGCAGCGTCTCAAGCTCGGCGCTGGGTGATAATAGTCGTAACAGATTACCCCATCCAAGCATCTCCCCATGCTGCCAGCCCTTATCTTGCAGCAGAGTGACAAGCTGTGTTCGGCCTCCTGCCAGATGGAAATTCAAGGGATGTTCTTTGTCGCCAAAGATATCGTTGCGGTACTTGGCAAGGCCGGTCTGACCGGATTGCCACGCCTGCAGGGAGATCTGCACGACTTCCTGGGTTTGTTGGAAGGCGGCAGATTTATCTGCCGCATGAAACCAGCCATAACCGCCACAGGATAACATTAAGAATAGAGTAACCATGACTAACATGGTGGGCTGAGATTCCGCCTCAACATGGCGATAGTAGGCAATCCCAAGCAGGGCTACCCAGGCGATACCCAGGGTGAGACTGCCTAGTATATCAGTGCTCCAATGGACCCCTAAATAGAGCCTCGAGAGTGAAACAGCACCGATTATCAGGGCCGCGGTACTGTAGGGAAACCAGCGCCATTCACGGAGCAGTGTCCGAGCTATCATGATCGAGAGAAACCCATACAGGGTCACGCTACGTAACACATGAGCGCTGGGGAAAGACCAGAGGCTCAGGAAGTCAGGAGAGTCAGGCGGGCGAGGTATGCGCAGACTGTATTTAAGCAGTAGTGGCGCCAGTAACCCGAAGGTAGTCGCGGCGAGGAGGTAGTAGATGGCGCGGTAGTGCCCTTGTAACAGCAACAGCAGGGCAACGCCAAGTGCAACAAAAAAAACTACGCCGAGATCACCCAAGCTTGTAAATAGCACCATCAACTGGTCGCCCCAGGGGGTCCTCAGGCTTTGCAGCCCGTTATACAGCAGGCGATCTGTTTTTTGGGTCAATGAGCCATCCAATACGATACCGGTGATGAGCACGAACAGCAGTGTAGTCAGCAGTAGCAGGGTTGCGAGGACAGCCAGGCCACGGGCCTCCGGATGGTTCGGGTCGGCAAGGGAGCGGGATATCGACTTGAATCCGGTATGTACCTGACCCCACTCGAATCCTCGTTGGACCAGGCTGGTGGCATGGGGCTGGATCAGTCTGAAAACAGTTCGGGCCAGGATGAACAATGCCCAGGCCAGAAACAGCAGCAACAGCATCAGGGCGACTAGCCGGAATGCAACTTCGGATGCGAGTTCCAGAGAGGCTCCAAAGACGATGCCGGGCAATAGGTAGGCCGGGGCCCAAACCAGTGCCGAAAGAAGGTTGGCGATGATGAAACGTGACGGGGGCATCCCCAGCATGCCTGCGACCAGAGGGATAATAGCCCGCACGGGTCCGAAAAAACGCCCCAGGGCGACACTTTTCCCCCCATAGCGTTGGAAAAATGTAATACCCCGTTGCAGGGTGGCAGGATGGCGATTGAAGGGCCAGAAGCCCTGCAATCTGTCCTGAAAGTGGCGTCCCAGCCAGAAGCTGAGTCCGTCACCCACCACGGCGCCGGCGACTGCCCACCAGAAGATACTCCAGAACTCAACTATGCCGGTGGCGATCAGAGCCCCGAATCCGAACATCATCACCACACCGGGCACCAGGAGGCCGATAATGGCAACCGACTCGGAAAAGGCTACAACGAAGACGGCTATACCCGCCCAGAGTGGGTTTTCTCCTATCCATGCCAACAGGGGGGCGAAAAACTCACTCATCGATAGCGACTCGTATAGATGCTTGAATGACGCTCGACAGGCGAAGTGCCTTTCTTCAGGGCTTAACTCAATGCCTTGAGCGACTCTCCGGCTGCACGGATAGTGTTTTCAATATCCTCATCACTATGGGCGTCAGAGACAAATCCCGCTTCAAATGCTGAGGGCGCCAGGTAGACGCCTCGCTCCAGCATGGCATGATAAAAGGCCTTGAAACGGTCCTGGTTACATGCGGTTGCTCCGGCATAATCGTCAACGGATGTGTCTTCGCTGAAAAACAGGCCAAACATACCACCGACATGATTTTCGGTCATTGGCACACCAGCCGTCTGTGCCTGCTGCATCATGCCATTGACCAGCTTCTCGACTTTTGCCGATAAGCGGTCGAAGAAACCGGGCTCGGAAATCAGCTCAAGGGTCTTCAGTCCGGCACTCATGGCTACAGGGTTGCCGGAGAGTGTGCCTGCCTGGTAGACCGGGCCCAAGGGGGCGATTTTTTGCATGATATCTTTTCGGCCGCCAAAGGCGCCAACCGGCATACCTCCGCCTATGACCTTGCCCAAGGTGGTTAAATCGGGGGTGATACCATAGTGTGCCTGCGCACCACCAAGGGCGACACGGAATCCGGTCATCACTTCATCGAAGATCAATACTGTTGCATGCTTATCGCAGACCTCACGCAGGGTTTCGAGAAAGCCGGGAACAGGCGGAATGCAGTTCATATTGCCTGCCACCGGTTCCACGATAATGCAGGCGATCTGGTCGCCTAGCCGGTCAAAGGTGTCGCGCACCTGTTGGCTGTTATTGAAGCTCAAAGTGATAGTATGCTCAGCCAAGGCAGCGGGTACCCCGGGGGAGGAGGGTTCACCCAGTGTCAGCATCCCCGAGCCGGCCTTCACAAGCAGTGAGTCCGAATGGCCATGATAACAGCCTTCGAATTTAACGATCTTGTCGCGTCCGGTAAAACCACGGGCCAGACGGATTGCCGACATGGTGGCCTCGGTGCCTGAGCTGACCATGCGGACCAGATCCATGCTCGGTACCAGCTCGCACACCTTTTCCGCCATCCGGTTCTCAAGCTCAGTGGGAGCACCAAAGCTGAGGCCCTTGTTGATGATTGAGGCTACGGCCTCGATCACTTCATGGTGTGAATGTCCCAGGATCATGGGTCCCCAGGAACCGACATAGTCGATATATCTGTTGCCGTCAGGGTCATAGATGTAGGGTCCTGCCGCACAGTCGACAAACACCGGCTCACCGCCCACCCCATGGAAGGCCCGGACTGGTGAATTGACACCTCCCGGAATATGCGTCTGTGCCTGGGCAAAAAGTTCATGGGAACGGTTCATCGCGTGTTCTCCTACGGCTCGAATAGTTTTGTTAGTCGACGGCAGGCGGCTTGGATATCCGTCTGTCCGAATACCCCATGAATGACAGCCAGCATGTCTGCCCCTGCATGGATCAGTGGGGCGCCATTCTCCGGCGTTATCCCACCGATGGCAACCAGGGGAAGATTGAATCTGGCTTTGGCGCTCGTTAGCAGTTCAGGGCGAGCCTGCACAGCATCGGGTTTTATGCGGGAGGGGAAAAAACGTCCAAAGGCGATATAGTCGGCACCGCAAGCGGCTGCTTTGCCGGCGAGGTCGAGTTGGTTATAGCAGGAGACGCCAATGATCGCATCCTTACCCAGTCTATTCCGGGCAGATGATGGCGCACTGTCTTGCGCCCCCAGGTGAACACCATCGGCCCCTACCTCTTCAGCCAGCTTGATATCATCGTTGATGATCAGGAGTGCACCGTGATCACGGCACAGGCGTTGCAACGCAGTGGCATCTGCCAAGCGTTGGGAGCTGTTGGCTGTTTTGTCCCGATACTGAATTACAGCGGCCCCGCCAAGCAACGCCTGTTCCACATCTTGCAGGAGGTGTTGTTTGGGGCTGAGTTGGGCATCAGTAATGGCATAAAGTCCGTGCAAGCCGGATCGCTTACTAATTAGCATTGGCGCAGATTTCTGAACAGTCGTCCCGGGATGGATTGGCATTTTCCTACCTTGTAGCCGTGTGTTAAAGCCTGCCAGCTGTATTCGAGGCCCTGTTCAACCGCTGTCGCCAAGGTTTCGCCGGCAGCCAGTCTGGCGGCGATGGCTGATGCCAAGGTGCAGCCGGATCCATGAAATTCACCCGCTAAGCGTTTACAGGATGAGCGCATTGGGGGGGCGTCGGTGCGAAAGAGGCGGTGGGTAATCTCCTTCCCCTCATTCTCTTCATGGGTGCCGGTGATCAGTGCCGCATCTGCGCCAAGGTCGAGTAATTGGTGGCCTATGGCATCATCTTCTGGCGCTTCTTTGGACTCGATCAATTTCCTTGCCTCGGGTATGTTGGGGGTGATCAGACGGCATAATGGGATCACTGCCTGGCGGATATATTGGATCAATCTCTCAGTGGCGAGTTCACTGCCTCCGCCTGCACTCAGGACCGGATCGAATACCACAGGGATTGAGGGATGCCTGTGTAAAACCTCTACAATCGCCTCTGCGGCGGGCAGGCTGCCGATCAGGCCGACCTTGATGACGGCTACCTGGCAGTCTGTGAGTGTGGCGCTGATCTGATCCGCGAGTGTGGCGGCAGCGATCGGAATCAACTGACTGACATTGCAGCTATCCTGGATGGTTAAGCAGGTGAGGGCTGTCGCTGCGTGGCAGCCATTTGCCCCGATGGATTCGATATCCGCCTGAATGCCGGCACCCCCCCCTGGATCATGCCCGCCGACGGCCAAAACCACGGGTAATGGAGGTGATATATCAAACATAATTGAATTCTATCCTCTTTATACGAATTTGTGTGCTTTTACCCACTCTGAGCCGATTTAAAACACTATATTCTATGTTGTCCCCTCTCTTGGAAGATATATTTTTTCAATTGAAACGAGTCGGTAGATTAAGGGTTTTTCCTAGGATTGAGCGTTATCACTGCTAGACTCATGGGGTATGAAGTACTTGGAGCAGCGGAATGAAGCAGTCCATTGGTTTTGCTGGATCGCTGCTGTCTGCAGGCTATAGATAGCGAGCATTGGTTGAGAATGAACTGTGAGGGAATATGAGATGAGACCACAAATAGAAGAACTTGAAGCGTTAGCGCGCAACTATTGTGAACTGGTAGAGAGCCTGCATGAAGGTAATACTCAGTGGTTACAAGAGGTAGCAGGACTGCTGCCACGTCTACATGCGGCTGTAGCAGCTCTCAATCTCCCAACCCCACGCAATAGCCACTATACCTCGACTGATCTGGATGCCAGGTTTGAACTTTATACCTATCTGCGCCAATTGCTGGGCGAGCGTGACAGTTATTGGATGGAGTATGACGTGGCGGGGGACGGCCACAGCATGAGCGGCAGTCTGGCGGATGACCTGACGGATATCTACTGTGAGCTGAAGACTGGACTCAACCTGCTTGATGGGCATCCACAGAAGGCTGTGGAGGGGTGGCATCTGGGATTCCATCTCCATTGGGGACAACACCTGCTCGATGCTGAGCGTCACCTGTTCGATTTGAATGCCAGGAACCAGTTGGCAACCTAAATACTTTAACGCTGTATTGAAGGTTGTTGGTTGTCTAACGCCATAAAAACCAACTTATTTTCTATGTTAATTGGCATAATAAGGCCATTTCTTGGTATGATGGTATGCATATGACCATATTGAATTTAGGAGACTCTGCATGAGTTTAAATGCCCTGAGCGAAAGCGACTTAACTCTTACCAGCACTGCACAGACAAAAATGGGCGAACTGTTTCAGCAGGTCGATGAGAGTATCGAGGGTGTACGCGTATTTGCAACCCCAGGCGGTTGTAGCGGCATCAGTTTTGGTATGACCTTCAGCGATGCGATCAATGAAAATGACGGTGTACTCCTGTGTAACGGATTCAAAGTGATTGTCGATGATGGCACTTTGCAGTACCTGCGAGGTGTTGAGATCGACTTTATCGATCAGGGTGATGGTAATGCCAGTTTTGTGTTTAACAATCTCCAGCCCATTGGGGGTGGTTGCAGCACCTGTGGTTCTTCTTCAGGTGGTGGCTGCGGCTAGCTCCATACTGTTCACTCTGCATTCCGGATTGCGGTGTGCGTTTGAGCCAGATGGATTTGCCCTGAATCAAGTAGTGTAAGTTGTATAAAAAAACCGTGTCCAGGAAACTGGCACGGTTTTTCTTTGACAGGTGATTAGGATTTAATGATGGCCAACGGGGTTGTAGATCTACTGGTGGTTGGTGCGGGAATCAGTGGCCTGGGTCTGGCATTGATGGCCAAACGCCTGGGTGTCGAACCTTTGATTCTAGAAGCGAGTGGCCATATCGGC
>JASFJX010000050.1:0-11298 GCA_050119385.1 Candidatus Thiodiazotropha sp.
GCGAATACTGTGCGGCATGTAGCCTTCACCGAACAGTTGATCGAGCTGCTGTTCCATGCGCCTGAAATCATCAAACAGGCTACTTTCAAAACTGCTCAGATTTCTGAACATTTCACTACCTCCTAATGAATTTCAATGATCTGACTGGGTAATCAGATCGTTATATAGGGGTGTTGGTTTGTTTTTTCAAGTGGCGTTGGTGACAGCGTTTTATTAAAATCAACAAACCGTTATTGCCTTACAGATTCGCGATTCTTAATGCCGAGCAGCATAGTACGATATTGGCCGCATTAATGGCGGGGAAACAAATAACCATTAATGGCAAAGGAACTTGTAACGATGCTGATATTGAAGAGATTAGTACGATTTGGCTTTCTCCATAATACTCTCACAATGACCTGAAGTTCGCTCACTGTCGTTCGCTGGGACGCTTCCCTACGCGCCCCTTATGTTAGGCGACAGGTTAGCTTTCTCGTTCTCACGCTCTAGCATGGGAATGCCTATCTAGCGATCATCAGTACTGCGTTTTTAATATTCTACCCGCCGTAAGCGTTCCCACGCAGGAGCGTGGGAACGAGATATGGCTAGACTTCACTGACCCTGTCATTAATGGTAGTCAAAGAAGTTACCGCCAGCGGCTGATCAACCGTCATATAAAAAAGCCCCGAATCATTTCCGACCGGGGCTGTTGTTGATACCTATTGGGTGGAAGCTTGCTTAGCCGTTGTGTATCTCAATTTTACGAGGTTGATACTGTTCGCGTTTAGGAATCCGCAGCGACAATACGCCGTCTTTGAGGCTTGCTTCGACCTTGTCCCCATCCAACTCGCTACTCAAAGCGAAACTGCGCTGATATCGGGTGACATTCACGTCGGCATAAACCGCCTGCATGGTTTCGGGCATGTCGATCTGCACCTTGCCATCGATGGAAAGGGTCTCCTTGTCCAACTGGATATCGAGCCCCTCTTTTGTCACGCCGGGTAGATCCGCCATGAGGGTGATACCTATCTCATCTTCAAAGATATCCACATCGGGTCGTATACTGCGCTGCAGTCTTTCACGCCGCTGTTGCAGTTGAGCATCGCGTTTGGTTATCTCTTTACTGCGATTCATTACCTGTACCTCCTACCAATTACTGAACCGTGATCTGCCGTGGCTTGGAAGACTCACGACGTTGAATAACTATGTGTAAGACACCGTTTTCATAACGGGCGTCGACCTTGTCTGCGTCCACATCATCGGGCAGTGTAACCAGCTTATGAAAGGCACCGTCATAACGCTCCCGTCTGAAATGGTTCTTCTCGTCATCTCTATCCAAACGACGCTCACCCTTAATGGTCAAGCGGTTTTCATTGATAGAGATATCCAGCTTCTCTGCATTCACGCCTGCTGCGAACATATAGAGATCGACCTGTTCAGCTGTGACGCCGACATTAATCGGCGGATAGTTGTTGTCAACAATCGGCCGCATAGTGTTCGGCCAGAATCCTGCTTCGAAAAGCTGGTCCATCTCGCGCTCCAGGCGCCTGAAATCATTAAACAGGCCCGATTCAAAACCATCTATTCTTGGCAACATATCACTCATCTCCTTGCACTGGTATGCAATAAATTTGTTAGGTTGTTTTTTAGATAGGGTCGAGGGATTTTTTTTTCAAGCCTTGGGAGTTATGGATCTTTCGAACAAAACAGTAACCTTTCAAGTTTGAATGAATAGTTGCCTGTATTTCTTTCGCTCAATTCAAATATGAGTTCCTATCCCATAGCTGAATATGATAAGCGATAGGATCTGAGATCGCTCCTGGGATCACCTCATTGGCAATTAGATCAATAAAAGCCTTGACTTGACCGATCGGTCTAATATACTAAATCCCATGAGTATCGCCGCTGACACCAAAGAGCGTATCCTGACAACCGCCCGCGACCTTTTCCATGGACGCAGCTACGCCGATGTGGGTATCAAAGAGATCTGCACCCTGGCCAAGGTACAGAAAGGAAGCTTCTACCACTTCTTTCCCTCCAAGCGTGACCTGGCCATGGCGGTTATTGACAGTATGGCGGACGAATGGGCTCACGGCTTCGTTGCCGAAGCCTTTGACGAGGCACTAGCTCCCCTCGAACGGCTCGATTATATGGTCGATGCGGTCTACTTCTGGCAGAAAGCGGCTAAGAATATGGAGGGCCGTATGCCTGGCTGCCTGTTTGGCAATCTGGCACTTGAGGTCAGTACCCGGGACGAGGTCATCAGGGCCAGGATCAATGCGATATTCACCAAGGCCAGTGCCCGTTTTCATGAGGCCCTTGAGGAGGCGGTTGAAAATGGCGATCTCCCGCCTCTCGACACAAATGCCACAGCAACCGCTATGCTGGCTTATCTGGAGGGTGTGATCCTTCTCGCCAAGACACGCAACGATCCAGAAGTCGTGAGATCGCTGGGCCCGGCAATCAAAAGCATACGTATAGAGCACAAGGCAACCAACTGATATTTTTTTACCTTTAACTTGACCGACCGGTCATCTATTTGTTAGTCGTCCAATCGTTGAAAAGGAGATATGCCCATGAGTGAGAACATACACACCCTCGATACAAGAGGCCTCAACTGCCCCCTGCCAATCCTGAAGACTAGAAAAGCGATCTCTATGCTGTCATCAGGTGACATACTCGAAGTCACAGCAACCGATCCCGGCTCTGTAAAGGATCTGGATTCATTCTGTAGCCAGACCGGTCATGAGATGGTCACCAGCGAACAGATCGAGGAAGGTTTCTTCTTCAGAATACGCAAGGCCTGATAGCCCAGCAGGAGGTCATCATGAGTAACACAGCACAACTGACAGACATTTCCACTAGTGACCTGGACAGCTGGTTTGATCAGCGCTTTGAGGAAAAAATGGCTCAACGGGAAGCCGCCCACATCCCCTCGATGACGATCATCGCCACCAAGGGAACCCTGGATATGGCTTATCCACCCTTCATACTCGCCTCAACAGGGGCAGCACTGGGTTGGGATGTCTCAATATTCTTTACCTTTTATGGTCTTAACCTTCTGAAACAGAATCTTGATCTCAAGCTAACCCCCCTTGGCAACCCCGCCATGCCAATGAAACTTCCGCAGGGACCCGGCTGGATCAAAGGCAAGGCACTACCCATGCCCACTTCGTTAATGACACTTCTACCGGGTTTTGAATCTATGGCTACTGGCATGATGAAAAAGACCATGAACGATAAAGGCATAGCCAACATTGAACAGTTACGAGAGATGTGTATCGAGGCTGATGTCAAGCTGGTCGCCTGCCAGATGACCGTGGATCTATTCGATTACAGCAAAGAGGATTTTATAAACGAGGTAGAAGAATGGGTCGGCGCAGCGAGTTTTTTACCGCGGGCAATGAAGGCTGACGTGAATCTCTTTATATAGGCAGATTCTGTTCCCGGGTGGCTATTACAACTTGTTAAAAAACATGTAGAGATCAATGGAGCTAAAGTAGTGCAATGCCTCACACCGGCTTTCGCCAGTGTGAGGCCTTTTTTACTTGGTTACAGACTAACCTCTGCAATAGCGATCGACCGCGGTGCAACCAGCTCTTCCGGCAAGTGTTTGAACTTTTCCACGAGTACAGGCCAGAGAAGATTATAGAACAGCTCCCCTCTTACCAATACGGCGTCCTTAGTTGGAATAGTATAAGAGAGTATACGTTCTTCATAGGGTTTCAGGCGCGAATCGACTCCAAGTTGTGTCGCATTGGGCGGCATCGCCGGATCACCCTTATCATCGGCCAGCAGATAGGCGAAATAGGCCTTGGAATCGCTGTCCGCAGGATGCCCGTCGGCATTTTGCCAAACAATATTGCCCGCTGAATCGTAGGCAGTGAGTTTCATGGTGATATTTCTGAACGGCGCCCCAGTGGGAAGGCTGTGCGGCTGCATGTTCTTCAACTTGACCGTGGCATTCAAGCCCTCACCATTTTTCACTGCATCTAAAGTGAATACTACACTGCGCTTCAACATGGCATGATTGTGTCCACCGCCCATGCCATGATCCACCATGCCCCCTGCGACAGGCATATGACAGGACTGGCAGTTGACATTACTACCCGCGTACTCGTTACCAGTCTGGCAGAGTGGCACTCCATGAGGATTGTTACGTTTGTCATGACAACCCATGCACGCTGCGTTGGTTTTCAATAATCCTGGGTTACCCACCATGGGCAGGGCCTGGATCTTTTTACCCTCCAGTTCCACTTCACCTTGTGTATGTGGATTTGGTTTTGAGTCATCGTCGCTGCTTACGCCACCAAACATGTCATCGGCTGCAGTCAGCTTTGCCAGCCCCTGATTAAAGCCTTGCGGCCCTTGTAATTCATTTTTACGTTCATAAGCCTTGAGTCCCAATAACAGCTTTCCATCTTTGCCCGTGGTACCCTTGAACTTGGCCAGGGTATGGCAGGCAACGCAGTTTACCCCTTCGGTATAGGCAGGTTTGGCGTCGAGTTTGGTTGTCTTATCAACCGCTGCATTGGGTGCATGACACTGCAAGCAAATCGGATACTTGCCTGATGCTTTATGTTTGACACCCTCTTGTACAGGACTGCCGACAACCTTCTTATAAAAAGTGGCATGAATCGGATCCTTCAATGCCGTGCTTTGGGCATGCATCGATCCTTTCCACTGCTTATAGATCTCTTTGTGGCAGTTTTTACAGACTTCTGATGAGACGTGATGTAACTGTTCCTCTGTACCAGCCAAGGTACTAGGGGAAATCCCGAATATAACAAATATAGAAAATAGCAGGCTTAGGGCAAGAAACGCCCTTGATGCGAAGACTGCTTCCATGGTACTTCTCCTTGTCTTTACTATTTTTTAACGAAAAAGAACTTATCTACTTCCTATTCTTCTCGGTTAGGAATAATACACGTATAGCGGAGAGATACTAAATTATGAGAGAATCCCCTGCTTTTTAAATACGGTCTTACTCGCTTGTTAAATGTCTAAACAATCCGAGCAATTACATACGCCATTCAAGCCCAAACTACCACAAGCGCTCGATGAGCGGCTGCAGTGGGGTGGATTACATGGCTGTAGCACGGCGCTGGCGATAGCCAACGCAGCCAGCGCCTATGAGGGATTGTTGCTGGTGGTGACCCATGATATGCAGTCAGCGACCCGTCTGGAACGTGAATTGGGCTTCTTTATCGACACGGCCCATGTACCGGTGGTCAATTTCCCGGATTGGGAGACCCTGCCCTACGATCTCTTCTCCCCCCTGCCGGAGCTGATATCCCAGCGACTGCTGACCCTCTACCGCTTGCCACAGATGCAGCGGGGGATACTGGTCGCGCCCGTCTCTACCCTGATGCAGCGCCTGGCCCCGAAGAGCTTCCTCGACGCACATTGTCTGATTGTTGAGCACGGACAACGAATCGATCTGGATGAAACCCGACGTCGTCTCGAACATGCCGGCTATCAGTGTGTCTCTCAGGTCTTTTCCCATGGTGAATTTGCCGTCCGGGGGTCGCTGCTGGACATCTATCCCATGGGCAGTCAACTGCCCTATCGTATCGATCTGTTTGACGATGAGGTCGACACCATACGCAGCTTCGACCCGGAGAGCCAACGTTCCAGTGACAAGGTCCCTGGCATCGAAATGCTTCCCGCACGAGAGTTTCCCATGGATGAGGCGGGCATCACTCGGTTTCGCCGCAACTACCGTACCCGGTTCGAGGGGGATCTACAGCAAAGCCTGATCTATCAGGATGTCTCGGACGGCCGGATTCCCAGTGGCCTTGAATATTATCTACCGCTATTTTTCGATCAGACAGAAACCCTGTTCGACTACCTGCCGCAGCAGCATATGGTGGTGGAGTTGGAGACGGTTAGAGAACAGGCCGCAAGCTTTTTCACCGATGTGGAGGAGCGTTTTGAAGAGCGTCGTCACGATCTGGAGCGCCCCCTGCTGGCCCCGGATCAGCTCTACATCCCGGCAGACGAACTCGCCTCGCGGCTGAAACAGGGTAACTCAATCAGCTTGAGCGCTCATAAAGTAGCAGCCCGCAGTAAAGGCTATGCCGCAGTAGTTAATTTCAACACCCAACTGCCTCCCCCGGTCGCTTTCCAGGCACGCAGTAAGGATCCCGCCAACTTGCTGCGCAATTTTCTCGACACTAAACCGATGCGGGTGCTCTTTATCGCCGAAGGCGCCGGTCGACGAGAGATGTTGCTGGCTACCCTGCGGGACCTGCAGATCGATCCAAAAGTTGTACCGAACTGGGAAGCCTTTCTCAACAGCGGTATCAAGATCGGCCTTTGCGTGGCCCCGTTGGAACAGGGGCTGTGGCTGGAGGAACAGGGCATCGCCCTGATCACCGAGACCCAGCTTTATGGCGAACGGGTACGCCAGGAGCGACGGCGGCGTAAGGTCAGTCAGGATCCCGAGCAGATTGTGCGCAATCTTACTGAGCTGCACCTGGGTGCGCCGGTGGTGCATGAAGATCATGGCGTGGGGCGCTATCTGGGATTACAGACACTCAACGTGGGTGGCATGGAGACCGAGTTCCTAACCCTGGAGTATGCCCGGGGCGACAAACTCTATGTACCGGTCGCCTCGCTCCACTTGATCAGCCGTTATGCGGGCGCTTCCCCGGAAAACGCCCCCCTTCACCGCTTGGGCGGTGATCAGTGGGAAAAGACAAAGCGTAAGGCAGCCAAACAGATACGTGATGTTGCTGCGGAACTACTGGAGATCTATGCCCAGCGCGCCGCCCGTCAGGGTGTGGCCTTTCCCGCGCCGGATGATGAGTACCAGGCCTTTGCCGCTTCATTCGAATTTGAAGAGACACCTGACCAGCTGCAGACAATCGATGCGGTGCTGCGGGATATGGTCTCCAGTCAACCCATGGACCGGGTAGTCTGCGGTGACGTGGGATTCGGTAAGACCGAAGTCGCCATGCGCGCCGCTTTCACAGCAACCCAAGGCAATAAACAGGTTGCGGTGTTGGTACCGACCACGCTGTTGGCCCAACAACACTATCAGAATTTTGCCGATCGATTCGCCGACTGGCCGGTGAAGGTAGAGAGCCTCTCGCGCTTCCGTACCGGCAAGCAGCAGCAAAAGGTGATCGATGGCCTGCGCAACGGGACCATCGATATTGTCGTCGGCACCCATAAACTCCTGTCCCGGGATATCAAATTCAAGAGCCTGGGGTTGGTGATTATCGATGAGGAACACCGCTTTGGCGTGCGCCACAAAGAGAAGCTCAAGGCCTTGCGCAGTGAGGTCGACCTGCTGACCCTCACCGCCACCCCCATCCCCCGCACCCTCAACATGGCCATGTCGGGGATGCGCGACCTCTCCATCATTGCCACGCCACCGGCCCTGCGCCATCCGGTGAAAACCTTTGTCAGCCAATGGAACGACAGCCTTATCGTCGAGGCTTGCCAGCGTGAGTTGAAACGCGGCGGTCAGATCTATTTCCTGCACAATGAGGTCAACACCATTGAAAACATGGCTGAGCGACTTGAGTCCCTGCTTCCCGGCATTCGACTCCAGGTGGCCCATGGCCAGATGCGTGAACGAGAGCTGGAAGGAATCATGCGCGATTTCTACCATCAACGTTTCAGCCTGCTGGTCTGCACCACCATCGTGGAGAGTGGCATCGACGTACCCAGCGCCAATACCATGATCATCAACCGGGCGGATAAATTGGGACTGGCCCAGCTGCATCAGATACGCGGTCGTGTGGGACGCTCCCACCATCGAGCCTATGCCTATCTGCTTACACCCCCTCCCCGAAGCATGACGGCGGATGCCAAGAAACGCCTTGAAGCCATTGAATCCCTGGAGGATCTTGGTGCTGGCTTTACCCTCTCCACCCACGATCTGGAGATCCGCGGCGCCGGTGAGTTATTGGGTGAAGAACAGAGTGGACAGATTCAGGAGATTGGTTTTTCACTCTACACCGAACTGCTCGATCGGGCGGTTGCGGCATTGAAGGCCGGTAGACAACCGGAGTTGGACAGGCCGCTGGACCATGGCACAGAGATCGAGCTCAATATCCCCGCCCTGTTGCCGGAGGACTATCTACCCGATGTCCATTCTCGCCTGGTGCTTTACAAACGTATTGCCAGCGCCAAGGATGAAACTGAATTACGGGACCTGCAGGTTGAGATGATCGATCGCTTTGGGCTGTTACCCCAAGCGACGAAAAACCTGTTTGAAATTACAACATTGAAGCTGCGCGCCCACCCCTTGGGGGTGCGCAAGATCGAGGCAGGTCCCAAAGGGGCTCGACTGCTGTTTGATGCGAATCCAAAGCTCGATCCCGCTAAACTGATCGGTCTGATTCAGAGTCGTCCAAATACCTATAAGATGGATGGCGGTGATAAACTGCGCTACACAGCCGATCTGGAGGCCCCCGAGGGGCGGGTACAAAAAATCAATGGGCTACTCGACACCCTGATTGGCTGATTATGATTACATCATTCCGGTATGCGTCGGGGTCTGTGAACTCCACCCACAGATTCTGCGGAGGAGCCGAAAATCGATACTAGTGCACTTTCCAGTGCCAAGTGGTGGATATAATAGTGCGATTTATGAGAATGTGCTGATAGGATTTACCAGATGATAAGGTTACGGAAAAATTTAAGCATACTGCTGACATGCGTCATGCTCACACAACCCGCATTGCTAAAGGCAGCGGGCGCAGACAATAACAATGCCCCGGTGTGGTATCAGTTTGAGGTGCTTGTTTTCGAACGCATTGCGCCAGGCGCGGGTTCGACTGAAGGCTGGCCCGACGATCCAGGCAGACCGGAGTCGGGCAATGCGACCTGGTTCACCAAGGGACAACCACTAAAGGGTAATGAACCTATCGCCTTTCGTGCATTGCCCTCAGAGGAGAGATCTCTGAATGGCGTCTGGGGTGAAATGCGCAGATCCCGGGATTATCGCCCCCTCTACCATGTTGCATGGCGCCAACCCATGGAAGATCCCGATAGGGCCAAAGAGATCTATTTCTCTCTGTTACCGGAAGATGGTACAGAGGCCTCGGCGACCAACCTACCGAAACTCGAAGGCACCCTGAAACTCAGCATCAAACGCTATCTCCACCTGGAGGCGGATATCGTGCTGCACAAACCCGCCAGTGGGAGCGACCCGCAAGCAAGCAGTGCTTATGGTTTCACTCCCCGCTTCAAGCACTATCGTCTGCAAGACAGCAGACGCATGCGTAGCGGCAAGCTTCACTACATCGATCATCCCGTGATAGGCCTGATGGCTATTGCCAAGCGCTACGAGCCGACGCAACCCGATATCGTTGAAACCCCTGTACCGGTTCCAAAAATAGCGCCCACTGACAAACTCAAGCGAGATCAACCAAAGGCGCAATAAAACAGCGTATCCTACTTATTATTCCACAGGCGTAGGGTGGGGCCCTGCCCCACCGATCACATCAATAACATTGCCATTCGGTGGGGCAAGGCCCCATCCTACGGCTACTCAAAAGAGAGAATCGCACTAGCGATCCGCTCAGCCAACGTCTCCATGGCACGATTGGCAGCAGCCACAACAGCCTCGATACCTTCACCCTGCAAAGGCTCTTCAATCACGAGCCGCTGCATCTCCAGAAGCCGGCTATCGCTAGTACGAATAAGACTCCAGCGTAATTTCAACCAGATCTTGTCACCTTCGTGGTCAAAGCGATTGAAGGTCAGCAGCACCTCATAATCGGGTTTGACAGTGCCATGCCAGGGATAGGCGATAACCGGCATATCAGTCAGTCTATCTCGCACCAGATCAGAAACAACCTGGACGATATTCTCTTGCAAGGAACCTGCCCAATGATCGAATTCATGCAACTTCAGACGATGAGAGGATTGGCGTTCGACAATTTGTGGGCGATCGAGATAAGCGGCCAACTTTATCGGCCCGATGCCGACGAGCTTCTGTCCCGGCTGAGGTTTCAGTGAAATAGTCTCAGCTGTACCCGGCTGACCATCGAGACGATAGAAACGGGTCGGTTGGGATGGACTCCCGGCACAACCCGAAAAGAGTAGAGAGATAAAGAGCGCAAGGAGTGTAATTCTCTCACCGTGTATGGATCGCATCACTGTTTCCCCCTCAGTAAGGCTTCGGGATGGCGTTCCAGGTACTCCGACATATTCCGAATGGATCTTGCCGCCGCGCCTAGTTCTCGCAGGGTAGTCATCAGCTCACTGATTACCGGTGAATCCTGAGCAAGCAATTTGTCTGCCGAGGAGGCCGCCTGTCCCAGCTGTGACAATGTGGCCTCACCATTGACCATAGTCTGATTCCAAGCACTAAACGCCTTTTCCAACCGACCGTCTGTATCCGTTATCAACCGCTGTGTCTGGGTTGAGGTTTTGCTGATCTCCTTAAGCATCCCACGGGCCTGTGCAAGGGTGTCTTTGCTATCGTCAATGAGCTGTGGCGCAACCTGGTCTAACTGTTGTGTGACACTATCGAGACGCTGGATGATCTGCAACATGGATGATTTCAAGCGTTCCAATTCACCGCTGGCCGCCATCTCATCGATATCATCCAGCATCCCGGACAGGCGTTTCATAATCCGCTCAAAGGGCACCGCCTCCAATGCGGTGGCGATGCGTTCCATACTCGACGGAATCGTTGGAATCTCCCGGTATTTCGAGCTGGTACTCACCAGGCGAACCGGTGTGTCGGGATGAAAATCGAGTTCAATTTCCAGTTTTCCGGTTACCAGGCTCTGTAGATTGAGCCTTGCCCGAAGCCCCTGCTCGATCAGGCCGTCCAATCCGATCAACACACCACTGCCGGCATGAACGCCATCGATCCCGACCCGGGTATCATCTATGCCTATGATGACGGGAATCCTGAATTCCCGGCTCTCCTTGAGATAGGTGATGGACATCGACTCGACCTGGCCTACCCTGACACCGCGGAAATTCACTGGCGATCCCACCTGAAGACCTTTTACATCACCCTCAAAAAAAAGAATAAAGCGTGTGCTCTTATGCGACAAACTACCATCGGAGAGGATAAAGATCGTACTCAATGCCAATACCAGTGATAGTAGAACAAAGAGACCGATGAGGGTTGGATTAGCCTTCGATTGCATACCTTTAAGGTTCCTCAAATTGATTGGGCTTCCGCACCCCGGGTCAAGAAGGCCTGTACCCTGGGATCAGTGCAATTTTGCAATAAGGCACCCGGATTGCCATGAGCGATCATAGTCTTGCATTGCGGATCGAGAAATACCGAATTAGTGCCGATCGCGAATATACTGGCCAATTCATGGGTTACCACCACGA
>JASFJX010000051.1:0-11261 GCA_050119385.1 Candidatus Thiodiazotropha sp.
TGACAGAGATAGCAGCCTTCCCGCTGGTAAATATCGCGGCCAGCCAGCTCCATCGCAGTATAGGGACGCATACCGTCACCAGGCTTGTGGTCATGTAGCGTCTGCCCCGGCTGGCGTTGCCAGACCAGCTCAGGTGCCTCATTGTGCTCCCAAGTTTCATCGATGGTAAAAAGCGGCACAATCTCGACAATACCACCTACCGACAGAGCAAGAGCCAGTACGATCAGGAAAAGCCAGATGTTTTTCTCCATCTTCTCCTGAAAGCCTACGTTTTGGTTATCATTCGCCATTTCGCGAAACCCCCTATAAATTAAGCAGTAGCCGAAGCTGTGCGGGCTTGTTGCACGCTACCTTCGCTGGATGCCTTGGCAACGGTCATCAGAACGTTGATCAGCATCAGGACCGCACCCAGCAGGAAGATGGCACCACCCACGGCACGCATGGCGTAGTAGGGATGCATGGCTTCCACAGACTCGGCAAAGGTATAGGCCAGAGTGCCGTACTCGTCATAGGCACGCCACATCAGGCCCTGCATGATGCCGGAGACCCACATTGCGACGATGTAGATCACAGCGCCGACAGTGGCGGTCCAGAAATGAGCATTGATCAGCTTCATGGACCACATCTCGGTGTGGAAGAGACGCATCATCAGATGATAGATCGCACCGATGGCGACCATGGCGACCCAACCCAGAGCACCGGAGTGCACGTGACCGACGGTCCAGTCGGTATAGTGGGAGAGGGCGTTAACGGTCTTCAGTGACATGACCGGACCCTCGAAGGTGGACATAGCGTAGAAGGCCAGGGACATAATCAGAAAACGCAGGATGTAGTCGGAACGCAGTTTGTCCCAGGCGCCTGAGAGGGTCATCATACCGTTTACGGCACCACCCCAGGAGGGGATGATCATAGCCATGGAGACGGCCGCACCCAGGGAGCCGGTCCAATCTGGCAGAGCGGTGTACTGCAGATGATGGGCGCCCAACCAGACATAACCAAACATCAGGGCCCAGAAATGGATCACCGAGAGACGGTAGGAGTAGACCGGACGACCTGCCTGCTTAGGCACGAAGTAATACATGATGCCGAGGAAACCGGCGGTCAGATAGAAGCCCACCGCATTGTGGCCCCACCACCACTGCACCATGGCGTCCTGCACACCGCCGAACAGGGAGTAGGATTTGAACAGGTCGACAGGGATAGCCAGGCTGTTGACCACGTGCAAGTAGGTAATCATCACCATCATGCCCAGGAAGAACCAGTTCGACACATAGATGTGCGAGGTCTTGCGGGTGGCGATGGTCATGAGGAAGTTGAAGGTGTAAACCAGCCACACCACCGCAACCATCACGTCGAGCGGCCACTCGAGCTCTGCATACTCCTTCGACTGGTTGATGCCGAGCGGGTAGCTGATAACCGCCAACACGATGATCAGGTTCCAACCCCAGAAGTTGAACCAGGCAAGTTTGTCACTCCACAAGCGGACGCCACAAGTACGCTGCACACTGTAATAGGCAGTCGCCATCAATGCGCACCCGCCGAAGGCGAAGATCACCGCATTGGTGTGAAGTGGACGTAGGCGCCCAAATGTGATGTATTCAAGATCGAAATTAAGAAACGGCCAGGCCAGTTCAGCGGCGATATAAACTCCCACTGATGCGCCTACAACAAGGTAGACAACGGCCATGACAGTAAACCAGCGCACAACTGAAAAGTTGTATTTCTGCTCGGCTGCGGCGTCCATGAACCCCCCTCATAAAACTTAAGTTGAACAAGACTTAAAAAACTTGACTTTCAGAAAAAGCCCCTACGGCACAACTGTGTCAAATGACACAATCGCAACGTGACATATATCACTCTTAAATGACTCAGATGTCAATACAACTACCAGAAAAATCTATTTGCCAAAAGAATGGGTAAGTCACTGTTATGAAATTAATTTTATAGGCCTATTGCATTAATTGACATAGATCAACGAAAGTTGAAAAAACAACATTTCAACATCCATGCATGTGAATGGCAGTGGAATTGTGCTGTTTGACCCAAATTTTGATCTCACAGGAATTGTCTAAAGGGGACGAGGAGAATCATATCAGGCATAAAATCGGATAACTAAATAATATCGATGAGAAGCATTCAACGGGAAGCTGCAACCTCCTGCAAACCATCCAAACTGAGCAGTATGAGACGCTGATTACGCAGTTGGATCAATCCATCCCGCTGAAATCTTGTAAGCACTCGACTGACCGTTTCCCGCGCAAGGCCGAGATAACTTGCCATATCGCTCCTTGACATAGTCAAGTGAAGTCGATCTCCTCCCAAACCACGGATCGAGATGCGTAGTGCCAGGGCGAGGATGAAGGCAGCCAGACGTTGATCCGCATTCTGCCGTATCAAAGAGGCAGTCTGGGAGTGAGTCAATGCAATCTCCCTCCCAAGCATCTTAATTAGCGATCGCTGAATGGCCTCGGTAGAGCGTCCGCTTTCGACCAATCGATCCATTTCCAAGATACAAATAAATCCTGCCTCAAGTGCGCGTACAGAGTATGAGTAATACCGGTTGGCTATCCCTTCAACCCCAATCAGATCACCTGGTAAATAGAACCCGACAACCCGCTCCTGCCCATTGAGATCGGGTTCCATCGCTTTAAATGACCCCGATTTTACGGCATAGACAGCTTTAAAGCGCTGCTCGATACTAAACAGCATCTCCCCTTTACTTACCGACTGTCGCCTGAGCAGAATTCCCGGCGGTACACCGCTACCTGGCTCCGCGTAGTCCAGAACCTGACACATGGGATCGAGACCACACTCTTTACATGCCACTTCGAAGCGCTTCTCTTCATTGCAATTTTCTATAAGGCAACAAGTGTTATGATTGAATAGATCCATGCCCATTATTTTAAGGTTGAGTTCACTACATAGCGATATCCATCATTTGAAGATCGACTCCACTGAAAAGCCGTCCCGCTCAAGGATATCACGCAACCGCCTGAGTGCATCCATCTGAATCTGTCTAACCCGTTCACGGGTGACACCAAGTTCGTTTGCCACCTGCTCCAGGGTGGAGTTTTCGTAGCCGTGAAGACCAAATCGACGCTCCACCACCTCGCGCTGCTTGTCATTCAGCTTGCTCAGCCAGCGATCGAGATTGGCATTCAGCCCATCGTTCTGAATATCCACCGTCGGATCCATACTCTTTTCATCGGCGATGGTGTCGAGTAACGGCTTGTCGGCGTCCTTACCGAAAGGGGTATCCACCGAGGTCACGCGCTCGTTGAGCCCCAGCATACGCTTGACCTCATCGATCGGCCTATCGAGAAGATCGGCGATCTCCTCTGAACTGGGTTCGTGATCCAGGGTTTGCGAGAGCTTTCTCGCGGCTCGCAGATAGACATTGATCTCTTTGACAACATGAATCGGGAGTCGTATCGTGCGCGTCTGATTCATGATCGCCCGCTCGATGGTCTGCCGGATCCACCAAGTGGCGTAGGTTGAAAAGCGAAACCCCCTTTCAGGATCGAATTTCTCCACCGCGCGGATCAATCCCAGGTTCCCCTCCTCGATAAGATCGAGAAGCGCAAGACCGCGATTCATGTAACGACGCGCAATCTTGACCACCAGCCGCAGATTACTCTCGATCATGCGTTGCCGTGCAGACCGGTCACCCTTCTGAGCAAGCCTCGCGTAGTAGACCTCTTCCTCAGCCGTAAGCAGTTTGGAAATTCCGATCTCATTGAGGTAGAGCCGGGTAGCATCCATTTGGGCATCCCCTGGCTCCGGCGATTTCATCTTTAGAACATCATGGATATCTTCCTCGGCTTTGTCGTCATCAATCGCTTCACTTCCATCACTATCATCATCCGACAGAATGACTTCTTCATCCGCTAGATCATCAATGAGCGGACTTTGATCAACCTCGTCAGGATCTACAGTACTTTTACTCATCTCACATCTCCATCAACCGGGACATGTCTGGATCGGGAGCTTCTCATGGCTGCTCTCACAACCATGAATTGAATTCGCAGCATGCCTCAACACTCTTGCAAGTGTTTGGTATTGTTTATTTATATTTATCTGCGCGGAAGCAGTGGGAGCGGATTAATCGGCTTCCCCTGCTTCCTGATCTCAAAGTGCAACATTGGCTGACCACCTCTGTTCGGTGATCCCATATGCGCCACTATATCGCCTTTTGCCAGTTTATCACCCTCTTTTACCAGCAGTTTATGATTGTACCCATAGGCACTCAAAAACGTCTGATCATGTTTGATGATAACGAGATTCCCATATCCAACCAATCCCCCGCCGGCATAAACCACCCTTCCGGCCTCGGCCGCCTTTACGGGTTGCCCCATATCACCTTGAATTCTTATCCCTTTTCGGTTCTGATCCGATTTCGAAAAGGTCTGTATCACTCTACCTTTGGTCGGCCATGTCCAGCTTAACTTGATTGGTTTCTTCACCTGTTTCGGTTTTTCCGCTTTGGCGACGCTCTCTCCCTTCAACGGTTTTGCTTGGGACTTGGCCGTTGCCAAGGTGGACCTGTTGGCAGGTAGCGGCGTATCACCGGTTGTGCCCTTCAACTTCGAAGGCGACCCCTCAACCTGGCGAATAGGCCTAGTCTGCCTCTTCCTTGTCTCGGGAGGTTTCAAGCGCAGGCGCTGACCTGGATAGATGGCGTAATCCGGCCCTTTAATTCCGTTCCAGGCCGCCAAGGCGGGCAAAGAGAGATAGTGCCGCCAGGCAATAGAGTAGAGGGTGTCCCCAGCCTGAACCAGATAATATGTCCGAGATGTTTTATGACGTGCCGGTGAACGCAGGGACTTGTGTTGACTGCCTGAATCCGTGGGATGGGACACTGTGGGTGTACGAGTGTAGACAGGGGCGCTACCTTTGGAGGAACAGGCGGTCATGCTGAACTGCAGACTCAACAGCAACATGAGACCGATCGGCCCCAGTAGCAGCATCTGGCGTCGGATTCTGGCAAGCAGAGTTACGATACCTAACCCCCTGACTATTTAAGATAAATTATTAATGCCAGAAAGACGACTACCATAATCCAACCAAGACGGTCCACATAGCGATGCAACAATGCTTCCATGCGTTCTCCGCCCCACGCCATCAACGCTGCCACCAAAAAGAAACGAGCGCCCCGTCCAATGAAGGAAGCGACAACGAAGGGCAGAAACGCCATACCTATCACACCTGCGGTAATGGTAAAAATCTTGTAGGGTATGGGGGAGAAACCTGCCAGGAAGATGGCCCAAAACCCCCACTCCTCGAACCACGCTTTGGCGCTCAGATAGCCCTCCCAATAATTCCAACTGTGCAACCAGGGTTGTATCAAGTCGAATGCATACATGCCAATCAGGTATCCGAGCATACCGCCGACTACGGAGGACAAGGTAGTCAGCGCGGCAAAGAACCAGGCCCGCCTGGGCCGCGCCATGCTCATCGGTGCCAACATGACATCCGGGGGAATGGGGAAGAAGGAAGATTCGGCGAAGCTCAGGCCCGCAAGGTAGGCAGGAGCATGAGGATGACGGGACCACTGCATGGTTCGGGCATAAAGCGAGGAGAAAATCCGCATTAGATCATTCCACCAATCAACGGGACAAAGTTGGCTGATTCGAGTTGCTCCTGCTGAAATCCATCACTCGTCCGTGTAATCCTTACCATGACCTGACCTTTGTTATTCTGGATCGGTATCACCAAACGGCCTCCCACCACCAATTGTTCAAGGAGTGATTGCGGCAACCCCACCGGCGCGGCGGTCACCAGGATGGCATCGAAAGGCGCATACTCAGGCAGGCCAATGCCTCCATCACTATGTTTGAGACGAGTGTTGCGCAGACCAAGTTCCCGCAACCTGAGCCGAGCCTGGTCGAGCAGCGCCGAGATTCGCTCAACACTATATACCCGGCGCACTAATTGGGCTAGGATAGCGCATTGATAGCCGGAACCGGTACCAATCTCCAATACCATTTCCGGCATTCCGCCCTCAATCAACGCCTCAGTCATACGTGCGACAGTATAGGGTTGAGAGATGGTCTGACCGTGGCCTATTGGCAAAGCCGTCTCTTCATAGGCACGACTGGCCAGGGCCTCATCAACAAAGATGTGCCGTGGGGTATCCTGCATGGCTTGCAACACTGCCTGATGCCGAATCCCCTTTTTACGCAGGCGGTTGATCAATCGCTGTCTTGTTCGTTGAGAGGTCATGCCAATCCCTTGATGCTCTGGACGCATGATCACTGTTCGAGCCACTCACTGACGGTCTGTAATGCACTGTGACGAGTAAGATCGACCTGCAGCGGTGTCACCGAGACATAGCCTTGTCTCACGGTATAGAAATCGGTGCCCGGCCCGGCATCCTGCTCTGCGCCAGCGGGCCCAACCCAATAGATGGTCTTTCCCCGGGGGTCGTTGGCTTTGATAACGGGTTCAGCCTTATGTCTGTGGCCCAGGCGTGTTGAACGTATACCGAGCAACTGCTCATAGGGAATATCCGGAACGTTGACATTGAGAATGACATTCTCCGATAGCGGGGAGCGCACCAGTCGTCTGATCAACGCCTCGGCAACAAGCGCCGCGGTCTCGAAATGTTGCGGATCATGGGAATTCATGGAGATGGCAATGGCGGGAAATCCCAAAAAGCGGCCTTCGGTAGCAGCCGCCACCGTGCCGGAATAGATTACATCGTCCCCCATGTTCGGACCCGCGTTGATACCCGAGACAACCAGATCCGGTTCTTCATCAAGCAGCCCTGTAATTGCCAGATGGACACAATCGGTGGGGGTGCCATCCACCCTTATGAAGCCATCTTCCATGGTGCGTGCCCGCAGGGGATTAACCAGGGTCAGCGAGTTACTGGCACCACTGCGATCCTGATCAGGAGCAACCACCGTAATATCACCAACCGCTGACAACTGCGCGGCCAGTATCCGCAGACCCGGGGCCTGATAACCATCGTCGTTGCTAAGGAGGATTTTCATACCGGGCACAATATACTGGAAAGTCTCAACCTTCTCATCCCTCCGTTGCACTCTGCCGATTGAGATTCCCTACCACAGCCCATACCATGGTTACTAGCCAGGCCATCAGTATCCCGATACACGGCGGCTTGTCATAAAATATCAATATGGCCTGGTTAGTAATAATACCCGTTGAGTTGATGGCAAATGAGTGACAAAGAGAGCAAAACAGACGACAACATGCTGTTTTTCGAAACGCTTGGTGATGTAAAGCCGATACAACAGCAACGGACGGAACCCTATCGCCGCAAACTAGTGCCCAGGCCGCTGAATCTCCCGGTCGGTGATGAAGATGAAACCGAGCGGGATCTCTATGCTGACCAGGAGATCGAGACAGGCGAAGTACTCGACTTTGCCCGACCCGGGATTCAGCAGCGTGTCGTGCATGACCTGCGTCGAGGCTATCTGGAGGTTGGAGCCGAATTGGATCTGCACGGATTAACCGTGCCTTACGCTCGGGATGACCTGAATCGATTTCTCAAGGCCTGTCATGAGCGAGATATCCGTTGCGTACGCATCATCCATGGCAAGGGCTACCGTTCAGAGGGAAAACAGCCGATCCTCAAACATAAGCTCAACCTCTGGTTAAGACAGCGGGAGGATGTACTCGCCTTTACCTCGGCCACCCGTAGGGATGGCGGTACGGGAGCAGCCTACGTACTGCTACGCAACCCCAGAAAGGGCAAGCGATAAATTTTGCACGAATCGTTGAAATTCAATCTATACCAAGTAAAATAGTAGGTTATTGAGTCGGCAGTATAAGCACCATCGCGTCGGATGCTAGCCCGAATGTTTCATCCGGGAACGCGATGATCGTGCCGAAATCGTCATTCAGATGCGGATTTGCAATTGAGTCAATAGCCCAAGCTAATGCTGATTGAGTAAATACCGCAGCTGGTTAGTTACTTTACCCCAAAACGACTTGACTGCCCCTAGTCTCGAAATTTACCTGGGCGACAGACAAAGGAGAGCTGTATTGGCAATCAGAATCAAAAGTCAGTGGCACGACGAAGAGGCCTCGCGTTCGGCACAAGAACTGGGAGGGGCCATCGCCTTCATCGCCTGGCGCCTTGCCCTGGATAAGGCTATCACCTTACATGGCAAACATTTCGTGTATGAAAGCGACCAGCAACGCCTCGCCGTAATCGCCGAATATCTCTGTTTTGAGGCGCAAATCAGCGACCGCCTGATCCATAAGATGGTCGACAATGAGACCCGGGTAGCCATTATCACTGCACTGGTGATGAAACTGGCTGAGCATTATCAGGACAATGCATCTGAGCTGCTTGGCCCGGGGGACCACGGCAACAGTTTTATCGATCGTTATAACCAACGATCAGGTGAGTACGCCGAGTTCAATTTCGATAAACAGGGTCCCAGTTACCCCTTTCTGCGCCATCTCGGCTTTGAGATCCAACAGGTCATGGGGAACAAGGAGCATGAAAACCGCTGGGTCATTGATCAGGTTATGGATGTGGATGCCCCTGAAGTCTACAAACAGCTGACCCGCGCGGTCAGAAATCTATTCGATTAGTGGCCCCAGGAAATCTGTATGCGACCCATTCAGTTAATCACGATTCTCGAACAAGAGTTCATCAGTACCCGTGCAGGGCACCATACCCCGGTGATGCTTTGGGGCCCGCCCGGTGTGGGCAAATCCGACATGGTGCGTGAGGTTGCCGGAAATCACCAAGCGCCGGTAATCGATATCCGCCTGTCGCAAATGGAGCCCAGTGATCTGAGGGGCATCCCATTCAGAGTCAATGGCAGCGTAGAGTGGGCTATCCCCTCAATCCTGCCAAACCTTGAACGGCATGGTGCAGAGGGTATTCTATTCCTCGACGAGATCACCTCGGCACCGCCTACCGTCTCCGCCGCCGCCTACCAGCTGATCCTCGATCGCCGCTTGGGGGAGTACCAGGTTCCCGACGGATGGGCTATCTTTGCCGCAGGTAATCGTCAGGGAGACAGGGGTGTGACCTATAGCATGCCGGCGCCCTTGGCCAACCGCTTCTCCCATTTTGAAGTGGAGACCCATCTGGATGATTGGGTAGCCTGGGCCTATCGCAATAACATTGACGAACGAATCATCGCCTTTTTGCGCTTTCGACCGGAACTGCTGTTCGATTTCGACCCTGCGCATAATCCTGTCGCCTTCCCTTCTCCCCGTTCATGGGAGTTTGCCCATCGTGCCTTGCAAAAATTTGATAACCATCCGCAACTTTTACAGGGCACCCTGCAGGCTTGTATCGGACCCGCAGCAGGCGTGGAGTTGAACGCCTTCGTCAACAGTCTCGACAAAATGCCCGATCTGGATGCCATTATCGCTGGGGAGGACGTTCCGGTGCCCGATGAGATCGACCTGCAGTACGCCATCGCAGCGGCCCTGGTGGGACGCGCCCTACGTGCCCATGGCACCGGTGAAGCAAGCGTAACTCATGGTCGAATCCTTGAATATGCACGCCAGTTTCCACAGCGGGAGATGGGGGTGATGCTGGTATCGGATATGCACCGTGCCATCGGGGAGGCGATTTTCTCAGTTCCCCAATTCAGAGATTGGGCCCAGGCAGTGTCGGATGTGATGCTTTATGAGTCCTAATGGGTTCGCAAATGAATCTGGAAGAGATCGAAACCAAACTGGCCGCGGCCCGCACCAAGCTGATCCTCGACAAGCCTTTCCTCGGTGCTTTGGTTATGCGGCTTCCCATACAGGAGGCCAATCCGGACTGGTGCCCCGCCACCGCCACCGACGCAAAAAAATTCTATTACAATCCTGAATTTATCGATCAGTTGAGTCTGGATGAGACTCAATTCATGCTGGCCCACGAAGCCCTGCACTGCGCCCTATCCCATTTCGCCCGACGTCAGCATCGCAATAAACTCCACTGGGATATGGCGTGTGATTACGCCATCAATCCACTTTTGATAGAAGATCATCTCAAACCACCCCCCGGCTCCCTGTTCCTACCCCAGTTCGAGGGCATGACCGCCGAGGAGATCTATCCCCTGCTGGATGAAAAGGACGATGAGACCCCCCTGGATAATCATGTCTACGACCAGGACAACACCAAGGGCTCGGGCGCAGGTAAGACCGAGAAGGATATCTCCAATAAAGGCGATCAGACCGAGACTGACAACGAAGGGGATGAAAGCGAAAATCAGCAAAGCGGTGAAGGATCAGCCGCCAACCAACCGCCACCACTCACCCCTGATGAAGCGGAAACACTGAATATCCAGTGGCAACAACGCCTTGCGGGGGCAGCTCAATCAGCGATGCAGGTGGGCAAGCTGGACGGCGCGATGGCGCGCATGGTGGATCACCTGCTACAACCGCAACTCCCCTGGCGATTACTGCTTGCCCGCTACATGACTGCAATTGCGCGGGACGATTTCAGTTATATGCGCCCCTCCCGGCGGGAGGGTGAGCATATTCTCCCCAGCTTACGAAGCAATCAGGTCGAACTGGTGGTCGCACTCGATAGCAGTGGCTCGATACAGGACCATGAAATGGGAGAATTTCTTTCTGAAATCAATGCCCTGAAGGGGCAGATGCGGGCCAGAGTCACGCTCCTTGCCTGTGACTCGGCGATCGCCGAGGGTGCACCCTGGATTTATGAGCCATGGGAGGATTTTCAGCTACCAGCCAAAATCACCGGTGGTGGCGGCACCAGTTTCGAACCGGTCTTTGAATGGATTTCCGAGCAAGGGATCAGACCGGATTTACTGGTCTATTTCACCGACGCGGAGGGTGCCTTTCCAGACCATGCACCCCACTATCCGGTAATCTGGCTGGTGAAAGGGAAATCGACTACCCCCTGGGGACAACGCATCCAACTCAACTGAGAGAGGCGCTTGAAGCTTGCCAGGCAATAGCATCACCCTGAAACAGACTCACATTGGTTTTTTAAGGGTAAAGGCGCCTCTCAGATCACCCTCCTTATAACCACGTGCCTTGTCGGATGGATAGAGTTCATCCAGCTTGGCAGCCACAGGTTCAGCAATCGCCTCCCCATGGCACTTGGTGCAAGCCTTAGCGGTGGGAATTGCCTTCATCATGCGAAAGAACTGACGTCCCTCCTCTTGCACAATCTCGGCCTTGATCAACTTCATCGGATCCTCGCCAGCAGCCTTGCGGGACTCGAACTCTTTCAATACCGCCTCTTCCCAGGCATCCGGGGCATTATCCTGATTTCGTACCTTCAAACTGGTTCTGCCGACCTCCCATCT
>JASFJX010000052.1:0-11260 GCA_050119385.1 Candidatus Thiodiazotropha sp.
CGGGATACTTATGGCCTGTTTAGTAATTGTCCGGCTAGCTTAAAGGTATTGCAGAAGAGCCGGTTGATGAAGTAGCTTCGATTATGAATCAATCATTCTCCAAACTAAATTCGCAACAAAAATATAAAAAATTGTTTGCTAAATGCAATTATTATTAATCTAATTCCCTTAAGGTTTTGTGTTAATGGCAGTCTAGATTGATTTATTGGCCGTTATATTTTTTAAAAAAACACTTTTTAAAAAAAATATTTTGTCGTTAACCCGAATATTTCACCCGGTCGCTTGGAAAAGAATTTAACCAGCGGTTTTTAGATGATGTTTCTGGAATATTAGCAAAGTACAAAGTGTAACCGACTATCGCTGAACGCGCCCTCGTACCGGTCTCGCCGCCAAGCTGCGGTATTTGCTCAATCGTCAATAGCTTAGGCTATTAACTCAATCACAAATCCGCATCTCAACGGTGATCCCGGCACGATCATCGCGTTCCCGGATGAAACATTCGGGTTAAGCATGTTCCCCATGCAAAACTAATTATTGGCATAAACTCTTTAACGTTTAAGTAAAAAATAATTGCGTTAATATCATTGTTTTGATACGTGTCACTTTTTCCTATATGTTCATTAAGTATACTCTTAAACTCAAAGGTATAAGGTCAAGGTAAATTGCAATGATATGGAGCTGCTGTATTCAATTGTTGTGATAAAACACTGATATATGGCGATACTTTTACTTGGTTAAAATAGTCATAGCTATTGTAATGGGTTGTCGTCTAACTTGAGGTGAATCTGAAAAAGGAATTTATCTGGACTGAAGGTTATTACGCCTTCTGAACTGAGAATGGTATCGTCTGACAAGGAGTGTTAATGATTCTGAATGTAACTATAAAGACTATTCCTTAGTCAGTTATCAATATTTGAGAAATGTCTATTCGTCTAAATACGTTTAGTTGAATGATTGTCAGTGTGTGATTATTAGCCTGCCATTTTTTTTAATTATGCAGCTTGCTGTATACACTTTAGTTTGATGGTTAATTTAAGAAGTATGGGCTTGATCAAGCTAGAGTGCAACAGTGATGAAGTGATGGTTTGAAGATCTGGAATAAATAATGAATAAGTCTGTTGGCGAATTTATGTTTGAGTATATTTTAAAATACAAAAGTCGCTATTAGTAAAAAAACAGTTAAGATTCGTAACTTATGCGAAGGGAATGGTCACAGTGCAATTTACCGAGCGGCCCACTAGCAGGCTGTTGAGTATGGCTCTGGTGCGTGTGAGGGCAGGCAAACCTAGCGACCGGATTGCCGGGAGAAATCCGGTGCAGCGAAAGCTGAACAGTATGAGTCGAATTTCAATAGTTCGTTAGAGATAAGGGATTTCCATCAATTGGATTACCTGGCAATAGGTTTAATCAGCTTCAGTAATTAGTTGACTTACATAATTCCTGAAGTTGATTTGAAAGTCGTACTAGCTGTCTAACCTATTAGGAGGAAACATGGATAGTGCTGGCTCGGGAAGCATTGAAATTGACATTAAGGAAAATAAATCAATCCTATCGAATGAACCACTCGCGATTGTAGGAATGGGATGCCGATATCCGGGTGGATCGAGTTGTCCTGACAAATTTTGGGAGATGCTGGGAACGGGGAATGATGCAATATGTGACATACCTAAGGATAGATGGAACGCAGATCGATACTACAGTTCTGATATAAGTACACCAGGAAAAATGTATATTCGCCAAGGCGGTTTTCTAAAGGAGCCCATCGATGGTTTTGATGCTGCGTTTTTCGGAATCACGCCTCGCGAAGCAATTTATATAGATCCACAACAAAGATTATTGCTGGAAGCCACCTGGGAGGCAATGGAGGATTCTGGTGACTCTCCGTCCGATCTTGCCGGTTCGGATACGGGAGTCTATTGCGGTTGTTTTACACTTGACAGCATGGTTTTGCAGATGAGTCCATACAATCGCTCAACCAGTGGCACAAACTCGGCAACCGGCGCATCTATGACCATGGTCGCCAACAGAATCTCTTACTGTTTTGATCTGCGTGGGCCGAGCTTTACACTCGATACTGCCTGCTCTTCTTCACTCGTTGCCACACACGAAGCTTGTCAGGCGATCTGGCGTGGTGAGATTTCGGCTGCACTGGTTGGCGGGGCCAATATTATGATCTGTCCTGAATACCCAATGCTGATGTGTAAAGGGCATTTTCTCTCCAAAGATGGCCGCAGCAAGAGCTTTGATTCCCGGGCTGATGGTTATGCGCGTGGTGAGGGTGTCGGCGTCGTATATATCAAACCGCTTAATGCGGCACAACGCGACGGCAATCCCATCTATGCGCTGATTCGTGGCACCGGTGTTAATCAGGATGGCCGCACCGATGGTATTACGGTGCCGAATCCGCAATCGCAAGAGTCACTGATACGCACTGTTTACGAGAAGAGCGGTGTGCCTTTGGAAGATGTAAGATATGTCGAGGCTCACGGAACCGGTACTACCGTAGGTGATACGGTAGAGGCCGATGTGCTTGGACGGACCTTCGGAGCAGGACGCAAGAATGGCGATGCGGTTCTATTAGGTTCGGTCAAGTCGACCATAGGACACCTTGAGGCGGGGGCCGGTGTGGCGGGCCTGATCAAGGCTTCGCTTTGCCTGAAGCATAACGAGGTTCCACCACAGGCCAACTTGATCGAACCCAACCCCAATATTCCTTTCGATGAGCTGGGATTACGCCTAGCCCGTACGAAGGAGAAGCTACCCGAAGACGGCCGACCGGTCTGTGTCGGTATCAACTCCTTTGGCTACGGCGGCACCAATGCTCACGTAATACTTGAACGTGCCCCAGCGCAGTATACCAATGTGGCGGATATCAGTACTGCCAGGCGTGTTCACCGTCCTGAACTCCTGACACTATCGGCACGTGATCCGGCGGCATTGAGCGAACTCGCCAAATCATATGTTGAATTGCTCTCCAGGGATGATGCACCTGAGCTACGCAATGTCTGTTTTTCGGCTAGTGTTCACCGGCCGCACCATGAACATCGACTTGCTGTAGTCGCATCATCGGCTGTTGAGATGATGCTTGAACTGAATGATTTCGTCGAGTCTGGTGTCAGCTCTCGATCTTGCACTGGAACGACGCATGCAAAATCACGGCGTGAGCCTGTCTTCGTCTTCAGTGGAATGGGACCACAGTGGTGGGGGATGGGCCGCGAGCTGTTTAACAGCGAACCCATCTTCCAAAAGACCGCCAAGGCGGTGGATAAGATTTTCCAATCCCTTGCGGGTTGGTCGATTCTTGAGCAGATGCAGGCTGAGGAGTCTGAATCGCGTATGGAAGAAACCCAGGTCGCGCAACCGGCCAATTTCTTGTTGCAGGTTGCACTATCCGAATTGCTGCGTTCCTGGGGCGTAGTACCGTCAGCCATCGTCGGTCACAGCGTAGGCGAAGTGAGTGCCGCCTATATCTCCGGTGCGCTCAGTCTCGAGGATGCCGTTTGCGTCAGCTATCACCGCAGTCGTCTGCAACAGACCGCCGCTGGACAGGGCAAGATGCTGGCGGTCGGAATTGGTGCTGACCAGGCCGAAGTGTTGATCGAAGATAAGCGCCATCTCATCTCTATCGCCGCAATCAATGGCGCTTCAGCCGTCACGCTTTCCGGTGATCAGGCCGCCCTCGAGGCGGTGGCGAAGAGTCTGACGGAGAAGGAGATCTTCAATCGTTTTCTGCGTGTCGAAGTCGCCTACCATAGTCCGCGGATGGATCCTTTGAAGGCGGATATGACAGAAGCGTTGATAGAGATAAAACCCCGGGTTCCAGCCATTCAGCTCTACTCAACCGTGACCGGTGGATTGGTAGAGGATGCCGCTTATGATGCCGATTACTGGTGCGATAATATCCGCCGGCCGGTACTGTTCGCCAAGGCGATTGACGAAATGCTTGCCGCAGGTTACGAGGGTTTTCTCGAAGTCGGAGCCCATCCAGTTCTCGCTGGATCGATCAAGGAGGCTCTACGCAGTCAGGGAAAACAGGAGATCGTTATCCCCACCTTGCGGCGTGAAGCCAATGAACAAAGTATGATGTTACTTGCTCTTGGCGGACTCTATGTCAACGGCTATGCGGTTGATTGGCGCGGGCTCACCGGTGAAGGGGCGCGTTATGTTAAATTGCCCTCTTATCCCTGGCAGCGAGAAGTCTACTGGAACGAGACGATTGTATCGAAACACGATCGAACCGGCGAAGTGGATCATCCTTTGCTCGGCTTGCGGGCGTTTGCGCCGACACCGACCTGGCAAAGCGAGTTGAATCGGGAAATGGCCTCTTACGTCGACGACCACATTGTCGATGGCGCTGTTATCTTTCCGGCTGCAGGTTATATCGAACAGGGGCTAGCGATTCAGGCTCTTCTTAACGATAACGAATCCGCAATACTTGAAGACATCGAGTTCAAACGGGCGTTGGTGTTGCCGGGCAAACAGGAGCCCATACTGAAAGCGACCTTTGACCAGGATACCTGCGAGTACCGTATCTATACGCGGCGTGAAAAGAGTGGCTGGAACTGGGCGCTTCATGCCAAGGGTAGAATTATCAATGATAGGCCGGTGACTGCGGAGCCGATTGACTTTGAGGAGATCAAAGTTCGTTGCGACACGGATGTGACGCCTGAAAAGCTCTATGAGCGCCTTAATGAACATGGCCTGCAATACGGCCCTGAGTTTCAGAGAATCCGCAGCCTATGGCGGGGAACGAGAGAGGTATTCAGCGAGATCGCGACTGTGAACGAGGCAGACGGTGGCTCGGTCTACCATCTCCACCCGACAGTCATCGATGCCGCGCTGCAGTCCCTGGTTGCTTGTCTCGATTGGGACGCTTCGGACAAGCGTACATTCGTCCCGGTTGGCGTCAAGCGTGTTTTGCTCCACCGGCGGCTCAAGGGACAGTGTTGGAGCTATGGCCGCATCCTGGAACAGTCGGATGAGCGCATCACCGGCGAAATCCTACTCTGTGACAGCGATGGTTCTGTGGTCGCCCAGGTTGAGGGCGTGCATTTGCAATCCCTCATCTCTCTCAAGGAGTATCGAGCTAAATACCTGGAGAGTTGTTCCTATGTCATGAGATGGGAAGAAGGGGATCCGGTAAAGAGCGCTTCCTCGGAAGCTGGTTGGCTGTTGTTATCCGACGATGCGGGTGTTGGAGCCAGTCTCGCCGATAGTCTGGCCGACTCAGGGGTGAGTGAAATTGAGCAGGTCATATCTCAATCGGCTTCAAATATCGAGAGTGACGATACGACAGATGTCGAAGACCATGTTTTGAATCCATTTGAACAACACCTGAAAAAAGCCGGCGCAGGATCTCGCGTGGTCTTCCTATGGGGACTTAATGAGAATGCCGAGGATGATCCATTCGCAGGTAGAGGGCATGTGGATTTTCTGCACTTGGTACAGGCCATTGCTCGAATTAAGCCCGATCAGGCGCCGAAACGTCTCTACGTGGTAACCCGGGGTGCCCAGCATGTGGGCGATGAACAGGGCCCGGACTTGAGTCAGGCCTTTCTCGTCGGTCTGGCTCGGACCACGCTCAGCGAGCTGCCGCATACCCGTTGTACCTTGATCGATCTGGATCCTGCGGCTTCCCTTGACAGTGTAATTGAACTCACCAACGAAATCTTGAGTGACAACCAGGAGAGCGATGTGGCGCTTCGCGGTGAGGTCAGGTACGTGCATAGACTGACTCCCCTCTCCCGTATCAAGAAAGAGGAAGGGGAGAAGAAACAGGAGTTGCTACCCGTCGAAGAGGCAGGTGCCTTTACGCTTCGCATAGGTTCGTTGGGACGTTTCGAATCCCTCTACTACGAGCAGATCCAACGCCGTCATCCGGGGCCGGGAGAGATCGAGCTGCGTATGCACGCCGCGGCGCTGAACTTCAAGGATATCTTGAAGGCCCTGGGGATGCTGCCGGAGGCGGCGCTTGAATCGACCTTCCATCAGACCAGCCTTGGTATGGAGGGTACAGCCGAAATCGTTGCTGTGGGTGAAGGTGTCACCGACTACAAGGTCGGTGACATGTTGGTGGGCGGTTTCCGCAACGCCTTCAGCATGTATGTCACCGTCGCTGTCAAAGATCTCTTTTGCGTAACCGCATCGCCTCTGTTGAGCGTTACGGATAGTGCCAGCATCCCCACGATTTTTCTCACGGCCTACTACGCCTTGGTCAATGTTGCCCATCTGAAGAGGGGCGAGAGCGTACTGATTCATGCCGCCGCTGGTGGCGTTGGACTGGCGGCGGTTCAGGTTGCGCAATGGTTGGGTGCCACCATCATCGCCACCGCCGGCAGTGAGGAGAAGCGCGAATATCTCCGCTCCATCGGTGTCGAGCATATCTACAATTCACGAGCTCTCGATTTCGCTGATGGGATCAGCAAGGTGACCCATGGCAGAGGTGTCGATGTAGTACTCAACTCCCTCTCCAAAGAGACCATTATCAAGTCTCTGGAGGTAATGGCGCCATTGGGTCGTTTCGTCGAGATAGGTAAGCGTGACATCGTGCAGAACCTTCGTATGCCGATGTTGGCCTTCAACCGCAACCTTAGCTATACCGCTATCGATCTCGACCGCTTCATGGGCGAGAGTCCGCAGGTGCTGGATGGCCTTTTCGACAAGGTATGGGCACTGTTCCACTCCGGGGATCTGAAACCGACCCCGGTCAAGGTCTACCCGGCCGCCAAGATTGCCGACGCCTTTAAATTTATGGCGCAGGCCAAACAGATTGGTAAGATCGTTGTCGATTTTGACGACCTGGAGGGTGTCGAGGTAGTGCGACAACGGGAGACCGGCATGCTGCTGAAACCTGATGCAACCTATCTTATCACCGGCGGTTTAGGCGGCTTTGGCCTGGAGATCGCCAAGTGGATGGTGCGGGAGGGCGCTCGCAACCTGGCGCTGGTGGGACGCAGTGGCGCGAAGACAGAGTATGCCAAGAACACCGTCGAAGAACTGGAGAGCCAGGGCGTTTCGGTCAACATAATCCGTGCTGATATAAGTAAGGAAGAGGATGTGGTGTCGATGCTCCACAATATCGCTCAGTCGATGCCGGCCCTGCTTGGCGTGATGCATGCAGCGGCAGTGCTCGACGATGCCCTGCTGGCCAATCTCGACGAGGCGAGACTGGACAAAGTGGCTGCGCCCAAGGCGCGTGGAGCCTGGCTGCTTCACAAGCACACACTGGATCTGACTCTTGACCATTTTGTGCTTTTCTCATCGGTGTCGGCATTGATGGGTAATCCAGGTCAGGGCAATTATGTGGCTGCCAATGTGTTTCTCGACTCTCTGGCGGAGTACAGAAGGGCACAGGGTCTTGCGGCAACCAGTGTCAACTGGGGTGCACTTGCAGAAGTCGGCATGGTGGCTAAGGATACGGTTGCTTTCAAACAGTTGTCGCGGGCCGGCATCAACGCCGTCCGTCCGGTTGACGCATGCTCCGCCCTGGGTGAGGCATTGTGGGATGCAAGAACCCGGTTGGGCTTCATGGATATGGACTGGGCGAAGTGGGTGCAGATCAATCCCGCAGTCACCTCCATTCCGAGTCTGGCCTATGTAGTCGGGGCCAAGTCGTCCAGGAAGAACGCGGAAGCGGGCAAGATACGTGCGGCCCTGCTTTCTGTCGATCCTGGCGATCGCGCGGAGATGTTGGCCTTGATGGTCGTGGAACTTGTCGCCGAGACCATGCATAAACCCGCCAATAAGATCGATATCCATATGCCCTTATCGGAGATGGGCATAGACTCCCTGATGGCTGTGGAGTTGCAGTATGGCATCTCGACAAGATTTGGTGTCGACATTCCGGTGCTTGAACTGGTGCGAAGCGGCTGTATTCTCGAGCTTGCGGCTAATCTGCTCGACAGTATGAAGGTCTCCCACGAAGGTGATGTATCTGGCAATAAAACATCAGGTGAAGCGCCCTCGGAACAGGCTGTAGCTTAACCCGAATATTTCACCCGGTTGCTTAGAAAAGTAACTAACTTGCAGTTTTAAATGACATTTATGGAATATTAGCAAAGTACAAAGTGTAACCGACCTGCGCTGAACGCGCCCTCGCACCGGTCTCGCCGTGTGTACGCTTGGCAAGCGTACGAGCTGCGGTATTTGCTCAATCATCAATAGGTCGGGCTATTGATTCAATCGCAAATCCGCATCTGAACGACGATCCCGGCACGATCATCGCGTTCCCGGATGAAACATTCGGGTAAAAGTCGGTGTGTGGGGGAAGCGCTTCCCCCTCCGCTTCTTCGTAGCAATACTGGAGCACCCTACGATGAACACGACAACCGCGTTTGGTAACCTGACAATTGAAGAAAAACGGGCCGCCATCAAGAAGATTCTTGGCGCTTCTGATGAGGCTATGGGGGATCGTAGGCGCGGATTATTTAATCCGACCCGGACTGATCTTTTAAAGGCGTTTCACCTCGATCGTCCACTGGTTCGTGGCATCGGTCACCTGCTCTATGACGCCCAAGGGGTGGAATATCTCGACTTCCTCTCCCAGTACGGCGCGGTATCCCTGGGCCATAATCACCCTGAGCTCTGGCAGGTGTGTCAAGATGTCCAGCAGGAACAACTGCCGACCATGATCCAGCCGCTGGTGCCGGTGGCAGCGCAAGCCCTCTCAGAGAAACTCGCCGAAATCACGCCAGGCAATCTGGATCTGTGCGTATTCACTAACAGTGGCGCGGAAGCCGTAGAGGCAGCCATCAAATTGGCACGGTCGCGTACGGGACGGCGGATCATCCTCTCTACGACCAACGGTTTTCACGGCAAGACACTTGGGGCCTTGTCGGCAACCGGCCGGGATCTCTATCAGGTGCCGTTCGGCGCTCCCGTGCCCTATTTCGAACACATTCCCTATGGTGATCTCGAGGCCCTCGAAACACGTTTGGCGCAGAGTCATGATGACATCGCCGCCTTTATTTTCGAATCCATCCAGGGAGAGGGCGGTGTGGTTATCGCGCCACCCGGCTATCTGGCCAAGGCCATGAAGCTCTGTCGGCAATATGGCGTACTCACTATTCTGGACGAGATCCAGAGCGGATTGGGACGGACCGGAAAAATGTTCGCCTTACCTGAGGATGCCGATGCGCCGGATATCTTGACCCTTGCCAAGACACTCAGCGGCGGCCTAATACCCATCGGTGCCTGTATTTCCACCCCCGAGGTTTGGGATGACGAGTTTGGACAGCTACACAGCTCAACCTTCGCCAACAATAATCTCGCCTGCCGTGTCGCGACAAGAGTGATCGAAATCCTTCAGCGCAACAATCAGCAGATCATTAAAAACGTGGCTGTCAATGGAGACTATCTCATCAGCCGTCTACAGGCCTTAATGGAGACCTACCCCGATGTCATCAAAAGGGTTCGAGGAAAAGGCTTCATGACGGGGTTGGAGTTTCAACCCTTCCTGTTAGAGGAAGGGTCCGGTTCCATGGCCTTCTTCAGCATGAACGAGGGACTGATCGCTGCATTCAGCTCCTACCTCTTCAATGTTCATAGGATAGTGACGGCTCCCGCCTTCAACAGTTCGCATACCTTGAGGCTGCAGCCACCCTTTACGGTTGGACGTGGAGAAATCGATAGGGTAGTCGGCGCTATTGATTGTTTGTGTGATGCCTTGAGCCGCAGGGACTATCATCACCTGTATCAGATTTTTCTCGGTAAGTCTCCGCAGGTGGTAAAGGGCGGTAAAAAGTATCCAAAGCCCGAATCGTTGCCACTGACTCCCGCCCGTGATTATGACCGTAGCAATCCTGGCAGCCAGTTTACCTTCGTCGTTCACTATATGTATGAACAGGATTTCATTGATGCCGACCCCTCCTTCGAGCAGTTCAGCTCCGAAGAGATGGAAAAATTGAGAAAATGGTCCAGTGAGGTAGGGCCTGGTTTCGTCCACCACATAGCGGGTGTTGAATCGAAGGCAGGGCAAGTATCGGAAGGCTGGCTGATGTTTCTGCCGATGATTCCGCGGGATATGGTTCAACTCGGTCGCAGTGATGTATTGCGGATGCTTGAAAAGGCCAAGCACATGGCGCAAAGACGTGGCTGCTCCGTCGTTGGGCTTGGCGGGTTCACCTCCATTGTCAGCTCAGGCGGCTCGGCCCTTACCGGTGACGGCGCCTGGATTACCAGTGGCAACACCTTAACGTCGGTCTTGGCCTTTGGCGGCATCGAAGAGATCACCCGGCGTGTGGGTATGGATCTGAGCCAGGCGAGTGTTGCCGTTGTTGGCGCCACAGGCGCCATAGGCCGACTTGTCTCTCTCCTGCTCTCAGGTCGTATTGGTTCATTGCGTTTGGTTGGTAACGCATCGAACGCCGATGCCCTTGAACGATGCGAAGCCATTGCCGATGAGATCTACACTCACCTGTTGGCCGACGGCGCTGCCGCCGATGCGACAGCGGGTGAACTGGCGCGATCATTGCGCCGTGATATTGCGGTGGCAAGGGAGAAAAGTGGAAATGGTACTGCTGCGGCCGCAGTAAGGCGGGCCTATAAAATACCTCCCATTTTCTGTACCACAAATCTCGATATCGCCCTGGGAGACGTGGACATCGTCGTTGCGGCCACCAACTCAGATACAGCGGTTATTCAGGCATACCATCTTAGAGATTGGTCAATCGTCTGCGATGTCGCTCGGCCTCCCAATGTATCTGACAATGTGGGACGAGCCTCCAATACCTTGGTCTTTGACGGTGGCTTGGTAGAGCTTCCCAATCCGGTGGAGTTTGGCGTGATGGGTCTCCCGCCGGGTATCTGTTGGGGCTGTCTTGGGGAAACCATCCTCCTGGCCCTGGAGTCAGCGCAAGGGGACCACAGTATCGGTCAGCTTCTTTCCCTTGAGGAAGCGTCATATATCACTGAGCTTGCGAATAAACATGGATTCAAGCCGGCGCAGCCGCATCGTTTCGATCGCCTCATACCCGGCGAGGAGCTGGATAGGTTTGTTGAAGGGTATGCGCAATGGTCTAAACAGCACGCCGCCTCGATGATGCAATAAGACCTGCTTGGGCAAGCCCCATGCCCGACTATAGTAAGGCTTACTACAATCTGTTACAGAGCAATACCTTCGGTAACAGGCAGAACGCCTTGAGCCTGCTAATGTAGAGATGGCAGGATGCTTTCGGCACTGTTGCTCATCCTTGTCATGCCGTATAGATGAAGCGAGCAATCAAGGATTGTGCAATGATGCGTAGAGATGGGCTTTTTTTAA